>JADFWS010000051.1 GCA_015234065.1 Candidatus Omnitrophota bacterium | reverse complement strand
ACAATGGTGAGTGCGAACTGGTTTTCGGCGTGAAGGATAGCGGGATCGGGATCCCGAAAGATCGGCAGAACTCGCTGTTTGAAATTTTTAGCCAGGTGGATGGTAGCACGTCGCGCCGTTACGGTGGTACAGGGCTTGGGCTTGCGATCTCCAAGAAGCTTGTTGAAATGATGGGCGGGCGTATCTGGGTCGAGAGCGAAGAAGGGCAGGGGAGTTCATTTTTGTTCAGCGTCCGCCTGCCGGTCAGTATGAATAATAATGTTGTTGTCCAGACGGTTGTGACACCCGAAGGGAATGTGGTGGAGACGCCCGACGGGATCGGCCGCATCCGCATTCTTTTGGCTGAGGATAATCTGGTCAATCAGAAGATCGCGGCGAGGATCCTTGAAAAACGCGGGTGGGAAGTGGTGACCGCGAATAACGGCAAGGAAGCTATTGAAGCGTTGGGCAAAAGTCATTTTGACCTGGTGCTTATGGATGATCATATGCCGGAAATGAGCGGGGTCGAGGCGACCACGATCATCCGCAATGAAGAAAAGCAGACCGGCATGCACATGCCGATCATTGCCATGACCGCGAATGCCATGGCCGGTGATCGCGAGCGCTATTTAAGCGTCGGAATGGACGCCTATGTGTCAAAGCCGATCGACCGAGAAGCATTATTCCAGGAGATCGTTAACCTCATTAAACAAAGGAAAGATGCATGAGCCAGATCATTGACTTGAAAGATGCGATGGAGCGGGTGCAGGATGATAAGGAGTTACTGCTTGAATTGTTTGATATTTTTGTTGAGGATTTTGTCGGGAAGCAAAAAGGATTGTGGGAGGCTTTTAAAAAAGGTGATTGTTCCGCGTTTCAGATGCTGTCCCACGGCTTGAAAGGCGCGACGGGGAATATTTCCGCGCACCAGATGCATTTGAATTGCATTGAACTTGATAAGATGGGAAAAGGCTGCGACCTTGCGCCCGCCGAACCGAAGCTGAAGCTGCTGGACCAGCAGTTTGAAGAGCTTAAAGTTGAAATTGCCAAGGTGAAGAAAGAATTCGGGAAATAAGGTTCTTTGGTTTTTGTTTTCCGGCGGCGGGGGCATGCGCTTGAAGCACATGTCCCCGTTTTTTTGAAGGGAATGGAGAGATTTATGTCTGTATGGCTTATTGCAGGTATTGCGCTGGCGATTCTCGGCGTGATTTTGGTCATCGTGTATCAGATGCCCGAGGTGATCAAAAAGCAGAAGAAGGAAAAACGCGTTCCGCCGCCACCGCCGCCCAAGGATTGGGAAGCGATTGCCGGAAGGGCGGATAACCGTGTCCAGACGCTGACAGTGTCGCTTCAGGCCGCGCAGAATGCGTTGAAGGATAAGGATAAAGAGCTCGCCGAGCAAAAGCGTATTTTTGAAGGCCTGCAAAAACAGTTTGAACAGGAAAAGGTTTGGCGCGAAAAAGAAGAAGCGCTTCTTGAAAAAGAGAAGAAGCAGGAGAAGCTGACCCAGGAAGAATTGAACCGTACGCGTGAAGCGTTGAACATTGAATCATCCCAGCGTATCCGCCTGGAGTATGAGCTTAAAGAGGTTAGTCAGGCAAAGGACGCTTCTTCTGGTGAGGCGCGCAAGCTTAATTCTTTAAGCCTTGATCTCGACCGTAAGGTGAAGGCTCTTGATGAAGAATGCCGCGCGCTCAAGGCAGAAAATATTCAGTTAAAATATAAAAAAGAAGCGGATCAGTGGGTCGCTAAAGATGATTATGTCCAGCTTGAAGGTTTTCTCAAGCGCGCCCGCTGGGAAACCGAGCAGTTCAAGCGTAAGTTTTCTGTATCGGAGTGGCCGGAAAGCCTGATCAGTAAGAAAGCGGATGCTGAAGATAATAAATAGGATGTTGGGAGAAATATAATGCCATTTGAATATCGTCAGAAAGTCCCGGATGTCCGGGCTATTTTAGATAAGCTTCCGGTGAGCCCCGAGCTCGCGCTTGTGAAAAAGCGCCGTGACCGTGAGGTTATTGATATTATTAACGGAAAGAGTTCAAAGTTCTTGCTCGTGATCGGCCCGTGTTCCGCGGATAACGAGGATGCGGTGTGTGAATATGTATCCCGCCTGGCGAAATTGCAGGACCGGGTAAAGGAAAAACTGGTTTTGTTGCCGCGTATTTATACCAACAAACCCCGCACGACGGGGATCGGGTACAAGGGCATGGCGCATCAGCCGGACCCTAAAGATGAGCCGAATATCGTGGAGGGGATCCTGGCGATTCGTCGGATGCATATCCGCGCGCTGGCGGAATCGGGGTTAAGCGCGGCGGATGAAATGCTCTATCCGTTTAATTATCCGTATCTTGAGGATCTGTTGTCATATGTCGCGATCGGTGCGCGCTCGGTCGAGAACCAGGAGCATCGTTTGACCGTGAGCGGCCTGGATATTCCGGCAGGGATGAAAAATCCGACGGGTGGCGATATGAACGTAATGCTGAATTCGGTGAAAGCCGGGCAGGCGCCGCATATTTTTTCGTATAACGGCTGGGAAGTGGCAACGCCTGGCAATCCGCTGACACATTCTATTTTACGGGGCGCGATCACGCCGTTCGGGCATGTGGTCCCGAATTATCATTATGAGAATATGGTCCAGTTGAAAGCGTTGTATGCCAAGGCCGGCCTGTTGAATCCGGCGGTGTTGGTGGATGTAAGCCATGCGAATTCGAATCGTTTGTTCAAGGAACAGCCGCGGGTCGCGTTTGAAGTGATCAATGCGTTGCATTATGCGCCGGAGTTGCGTGCGTTCGTGCGGGGGCTTATGATTGAGAGCTATCTCATTGAGGGGAGCCAGGATGTGAGTGAAGGCGTGTACGGTAAGTCTATTACAGACGCGTGCCTCGGGTGGGGAGATTCAGAAACGCTGGTCCTTAAAATCGCGGATACGATCTAGGCATGTATTCATTTTCAAAACGCACAGATTGGGAACACGGGGAAAATCCACTTTCTTTGGCGCTGACGGAGTTGCGTGCGCAGGGCACGGATATTGTTGACCTTACAGAATCCAATCCTACCAAATGTGGTTTAAATTATCCTGCGGATATCTTTTTAAAGCCACTTTCAGCCGCTGAGGGTTTGACGTATGCGCCGCAGCCGCTGGGGCTTTTATCCGCGCGCGAGGCTGTGGCTCGCTATTACAATGAGAAATGCGTGCATGTGTCGCCGGAGCAGATCATGCTTACGGCGAGTACATCTGAGGGATACAGTTATATTTTCCGCCTTTTGGCAGGCCCGGGCGAGAAAGTTCTTCTGCCCGCGCCGAGCTATCCGCTTTTTTCATATCTTGCCGGGTTGTGCGATGTCGAAGTCGGGTATTATGCCATGACGTTTGAGGGCGGGCGCTGGCAGATCGATGTTGATGCGCTGAAGGCCGCTATTGATGATAAAACACGGGCTATTATTTTGGTCAGCCCGAATAATCCGACGGGGTCTTTTGTTAAGCGCGATGAACTGAAGAAATTAAATCATATTTGTGCGGCGCATGGCCTTGCGCTTATTTGTGATGAGGTTTTCGGGGATTATATTTTCCCCGGCTTTGAGAAAGAATATGTGTCGCTTGCGTCCAATGCCGAGGTGCCGACGTTTGTGTTAAGCGGCCTGTCGAAAGCCGTGGCGCTGCCGCAGATGAAACTTGGCTGGGTTGTGGTGAATGGCCCTGAGGCGTATAAAAAAGAAGCGATGCCGCGGCTGGAGGTTATCGCGGATACATATCTTTCCGTGAATACGCCGGTACAGCATGCTGCGCCGTTGTGGCTTAAAGAACGGGCGGTCATGCGTGATCAGGTCATGGCACGGGTGACAGAGAATTTTCGTATTCTTAATGAAGAGGCCGCACATGTTAAAATAGCCGCTGTCCTGCCTGTTGAAGGCGGCTGGTACGCAGCCCTTAAGATGGATATGTCCGAAGAGGAAGATATTTTTGCCGTCCAATTATTAAAAGAACAACATGTCTATGTTCATCCGGGGTTTTTTTTCGATTTTCCTGAGGAAGGTTATATCGTTCTAAGCCTTCTGCCTGTACCCACGCGTTTTCGTGAAGGCATCCGCCGTTTGCTGAATTGCCAACAACCGACATAACCTCCGGGGTTATGTCGGTTGTTGAGGATTAATCAAAATCTATGACAACCTGCGGAGGTTGTGCATTCCTGCGTTTGCAAAACCCACGTTCTCTGTTAATATTGTTCTACTCGACTATTAATATATAGTTAAAAAGGAGTTATATCTATGGCCAGACCTACATGGGACACGTATTTTCTGAAACTTGCCATGCTTGCGTCCGAACGCGCGACGTGCCCGCGTATGCATTGCGGTTGTGTGCTGGTGAAAGATTGCGAGGTCATTGCGACCGGGTATAACGGCTCTATTCCAGGCGATGCGCATTGTGAGGATGTGGGGTGTCTGGTGGTGGATAATCATTGCGTGCGGACGAATCACGCGGAAATGAACGCGATCGTTCAGGCCGCGAAGAAAGGCCATGTTGTCGACGGATCAACAGCGTATGTGACGAATATGCCCTGTACCACTTGCGCCAAGGCTTTGATCGCGGCAGGGGTCAAGCGGGTGGTTGTGTTCTCCAATTATCATGATACGCTGGCCACAGACTTCTTTGCCAAAGCCAAGATCAAGATCGACAAGATCGCGATGCCGTCGAAAGAGATCGCCTACGACCTTGAAAGTTACACGTCGGCCAGGAAATAATCGAGTATGCCCATTTTAAAGGCGTGCGGGACTAAGATCGTTGATGGAAAAACACCGGTGCTCTTGCGCGGCGTTAATCTCGGCGGATGGTTGATGCCCGAGGGGTATATAATGCATGCGCCGAATCGGGGATACCGCTTTTTCCGGCAGCATTTTGTGAAGACGCTCGGCGAGAAGACGTGCGATGAGCTGGAGTCGGGTTTTCGACAGAATTTTATTATGGAGCGGGATTTTGAACGTATTGCTGCGCTCGGGTTAAATTGTATCCGCTTGCCGTTTCATTATGCCTTGATCGAGACGCGGCCACGGGTATATTCCGAAGCGGGTGCGGCCTGGATTGATCAGGCGATCACGTGGGCGGGGAAATACGGGTTGCGCGTGATTCTCGATATGCATGCGGCGCCGGGCGCCCAGAATCACGATTGGCATTCGGATTCCGACGGACAGGCGCTTTTCTGGAAGAATAAAACATTTCAGCGCCGGGCGATCGCGTTGTGGCAGTTTTTGGCAAAGCGATACAGGGATGAGCCGGTGGTTGCGGGGTATGATCTCTTGAACGAGCCCATCCTGGGGGATAGCCGCCAGTTGAACGCGTATTATCGTGATGCGATAAAAGCGATCCGCACGGTTGACCGGCAGCATATTGTTTTTTTAAAAGGGCTCGCATGGGCGCAAGACCTGAAATGCCTCGATCAATTCGATGATGATAATTATGTGCTGAGTTTTCACGCGTATGAGCCCGCAGATTTCACATTCAATCTTCTGCCCGGGATCCAATATCCTCCTTCGGGTATTGGTATGGCAAAGTGCCGGGCCCAGATGCAGCAGCGTATCGCGGCATTAAAGGCAGTGGCGGATAAGCATCGAGTGCCTGTTTGGTGCGGCGAATTTGGCGTCAATGCCAGGGGCGGCGCGTGCGGTGAGGACATCTGGCTTAAGGATATTCTAAAGTATTTTGAGAGCATGAATATCCACTGGACGTACTGGACCTGGAAGGCGATCAAGAATCACATGTTCCCTGACGGAGTTTATAGTTATGTTCCGAATGATGTGTGGGTCAATCGTGCCGGGCCATTGTCTGGGTGGGACACCTGGCATATGTATTGGAAGAGCCGCAAGAAAGAAATGATGCGTTCGTGGCGAACAGAAGCGTTTACAGTCAATGCGGCAATTGTGAAGGAATTGAAATATGCCGCGTAAGAAAATACAGGCGTTCAGTGTATGGAAAGAATAACAAGCCCTCAGAATTCGGGTGTGAAGCGTATTGCGCGCCTGCGGGTCAAAAAAGGCCGTGATGCCAAGGGATTGACCATCGTCGAGGGTGTCCGGGAAACGCGCCAGGCGATAGCGGCGGGGCTGCGGGTCGCCGGTGTGTATATTTGCCGCGACGGAGTGTATCACTGTCCGGAAGACCTGCTTCAGGAGCTCGAGGCAAAGCGGCTTAAGATCTTTGACTGCTCATGCGCGGTGTATGACAAACTTTCGTATGGTGATCGTAAAGAGGGGGTTTTAGCGTTGGTGGATCAGCCGGAACTGACGCTTGAAAAATTAAAACTTTCCGAGGCTCCGATCATTGTGGTCATGGAAAGTGTTGAAAAGCCGGGCAATCTCGGAGCCATTTTGCGCACCGCGGATGGCGCGGGTGTCGAGGCGGTCCTGGTGTGTGATGAGCGGACAGATGTGTATAATCCGAATGTGGTGCGGGCGAGCCTCGGCGCTATTTTTGCTGTCCAGACGATTTCATGCACGAACAGAGAGGCGATGGAGTTCTTAAAGGCGCGCGGGATAAAAACATTTGCCGCGGTAGTACAGGCGACGGAAGATTATTTCCAAAAAGATATGTCGGGGCCGATTGCGATCGTTTTAGGAAGCGAGCAGGATGGCTTAAGTGAATTCTGGAGGCGGAGCGCAGATGAGAAGGTGCGTATCCCCATGCTCGGCAAGGTCGATTCGTTGAATGTCTCGGTTTCTGCCGCGGTCATGATTTATGAAGCAGTCAGGCAAAGGAGAGGTAAGGCCGCTTAACAGGCGGCTTGAGCGCGTATGATCACATTTTCCAGTGTATCCAAGAACTTCGACGAGCGGATGCTCCTCGATAATGTCAGTTTAAGTATTTTTCGCAATGAGCGTATCGGGCTGACAGGCCCGAATGGCGCGGGCAAAACGACCATGTTCCATTTGATCCTCGGTGATATGGAGTCGACGGCCGGCAATATTTCCATTCAAAAAGGGATCAAGATCGGCTATCTGCCGCAGGAAGCCCATTTTAATTCGACGCGTACGGTCATGGAAGAGGTCACTTCCGGCGATGAAGAGATCCAGCGCCTCGTCGATGAAAAGCACGTCATGGAAGAAAAAGGGCTTTGCGGCGAGACGCGTTACGGGGATGTCCTCGAGCGCCTGGAGAATCTGGGTATTTATGACCTGGAACATAAAGCGGAAAAGATCCTTACCGGCCTGGGGTTCAAGGAGTTTGAGTTCCATAAGCCGATCGTTCAGCTTTCCGGCGGATGGCAAATGCGCACATTGCTGGCGAAATTGCTGACCTATAGTTATGACCTGCTTCTTCTCGACGAACCGACCAATTATCTTGACCTTTCTGCCACGCTGTGGCTCAAGGATTTCCTGGGGCAGTATCCGGGTTCATTCGTGATGATCTCGCACGACAAGATATTTTTAAGTGATGTCACGAATTATACGATCGTGCTCGAGAATGGCAAGATGGCCAAGGTTAAAGGAAGTTATGAGGCGTACGAGGAGCAGAAGGACCTGGAAGCCCGATCGCTTGAAAGGCAGCAGAAGGTGATCGAGAAGAAGAAAGATCAGCTCGAGCGTTTCACGTCGAGGTTTCACGCCCAGCCGAATCGTGCGAGCGCGGTGCAGAATAAAATGAAGATGCTCGAGAAACTGGAAGACCAGACGGTCGAAATGCCGCGCTCCCGCAGCAGTATCCGGGATTTCAAATTTCCGCAAACGACCGAGAGCGGGCATCAGGTGATCACGCTCGAAAATATCAAGAAGTCTTATCCGGATAAGCCTATTTACACGGACTTGAATCTTGAGATTACCAAGGGTCAGAAGGTGTGTCTCGTCGGGCAGAATGGCGCGGGTAAATCCACATTGCTTAAGATCCTGGCGGATGTGATCCCGTTCGACAGCGGCAAGCGCAAGCTCGGGTATAACGCTAAAATGGGATATTTTTCCCAGACACGCCTCGACGTGCTCAATCCGAACCGCTCTGCCCTCGAGGAGCTTTTATCTGCGGTGAGCGGTTCTTTTCCGCAGACGCAGGCGCGCAGTTTGCTCGGGATGTTCAATTATCACGGGAATGATGTTTTTAAACCTGTGTCGGTGTTATCGGGAGGCGAGAAAAGCCGCCTTATTCTGGCGAAGCTTTTGATCAATCCGCCGAATTTTATTTTGCTCGACGAGCCGACAACGCATTTGGACGTGGCCGGTGTCGAAGCGCTCACCAAGGCCTTCAAGGAATATCAGGGCACGCTGTGTTTTATCAGTCACGACCTGTTTTTTATCCGCGAGATCGCCAATCATATTGTTGAAGTGGATGACGGCACCTTGCGGCATTATCCGGGTGGCATGGATTATTATCTGGATAAAAGAAGCGGGCGCGTGGCCGCTGAGGCTGAGGCCAAGCGGGCCCAGGCAAAAGCCGCTAAAGCGGATAAGGGCAAAGGTCGCGATGATAAGGATGAAGACCCGAAGCTCCGTGAGGCGCGCACGAAGCATGAAGCCGCGTTAAAACGGATCGCGGAGATCAAAAACGAGCTTAAAGGTTTTGAACGTGAGGAAAAAGACCTTGAGACGGAAACGTATGTGAAGTCGCGTGTCATGAGCACGTCGTTCACCGGCCGCGGCCAGGATGACCGTGCCGAGTGCGGGCGCAGGCTTAAGGAGATCCAGAACCGTTTGCGCGAGATCGAAAGCACGCGCAAGCGCCTGATCGAAGAGCGCGACAGGATCAATCAGGGATAAGTCCATGAGATTGAAATTGGATCTTCATGCGATCTTTTCAAATGCACGGGCGCTGGACAGCGAACTGCATCGGGTCATGGATGAAGCGATCGCAAAGCATGCCGAGTCTGTCGAGATCATCCCGGGGAAAGGCAGCGGGCAGTTAAAAAAGTCTGTTTTGCGTTTTCTGGAAAAGAATTACAAGGGGACGTATTCACGCATTGAAAAGGATGACAAGAATTTCGGACGGATCTTTGTGCATTTTCGCTGGAAATAAAGGGGCAGGCCAAGAGGGTGACACATGCGGGGGTATCTTTTAGCGATCATTTTTTTATGTTCGGGCTGTGCCGCGTTGAGTCATTGGGATGAAGCCATGACCCTCAAGGATTATGCGGATGAGAAAGACGCTCAGGCTGATCTTGTTCAGAAGCATGACGCGTTATTTGAACAGCTGGCTGCCATGATCAGGAAGCATGATTCTTTTGAGCGTTATCGCGCAAAGGCAAGCCTTACGGCGGCGTTCGGGGATCCTATTCTGGTGAAGCAGGTCGAGCGGGATGGAAAGACGCGCGAAGAGTGGCTTTATCGCCGGATCGTCAAGCCCATGGAAAGTCCGAAAGTGTATTTCTTTTTTAATGATAAGGGGGTTCTGGTTGAGTGGACATCCGTCGGAATTGAAGCAGGGGATCTGCTGGGACATGTATTCTCAAACTAAGGGGGCCGTGATGAAAAAGATCCTTGTGATCGACGATGATCCTGTAAGTGTGAAGCTGATGGAGTCTGGATTAGCAAAAGCCGGGTATGAGGTTTTTCTTGCCGGGAATGGCGAGAAGGGGCTGATGTGCGCACAGGAAAAGCGGCCGGACCTGATCATTACTGACGTTGAAATGCCTGAGATGAACGGATATACGTTTGTCCTGGAAGCAAAGAAAATTGATGCCATTAAGGATACGCCGGTCATTGTTTTGACCGCGCATGAGGAGAATAAACCTATTTTCCTGCGCAAAGGGATTCAGCATTACATGGTCAAGCCCGTTGATTTTGCGGCGCTTTTGGAAAAGCTAAAGGAGCTTGTCGGCGCATGACCACGACGGTAATCCTTTTTATTGCGCTGGGCGTTCTTGCGGTCGTTGTGATCGCGGCGGCATTCGTTGTGTTTCTTCAGCATACGCGGGTCGAGGCGGCATTGCGGCAAGCGCGCGAGCAGGCACTTGCCGACCAGGCGCGCGGGAATGTGGATCAGGAATCCCGCCGGCAGGCGCTGGAAAGCGCGATCCGCGGGCTTGAAGGCCGCCTGAAAGAATATGATGGGCTTCTTCGTGAGTGGGAGAAAGATCGTGCCCAGAAGTTCGGCCAGCTCGAACGTGAATTATCGAACGCGGCGCAGGCCACAACAAAACTTCAGGATACAACGGGAAAGCTGTCCAATATCCTTGGGAATGTGAAATTGCGCGGGCAATGGGGCGAGCGCATGGCCGAAGATATCATCGGGTACGCCGGGCTTCTTGAGAATGTGAATTTTCAAAAGCAGGTTCAGATGGCGTCGTCCGCGACACGGCCGGATTTTATTTTTCTGCTTCCCGGCGGGCGCAAGGTCACGATGGACGTCAAATTCCCGTTGGATAATTATTTGAAGGTTGTCAATGCCACGTCTGATCTTGAGCGCGATATGGCGCAGAAAGAATTCTTCAAGAATGTCCGGGCGCGTGTGAAGGAATTGCAGTCGCGGGATTATGTTAATCCCCAGGAGAACACGCTGGATTTTGTGTTGTTGTTCATTCCCAATGAGCAGGTTTTTGCGTTCATTCATGAGCAGGAGCCAGGCATTATGGATGAGGCGCTCAAGCAGAAAGTAGTCTTGTGTTCGCCGTTTACGCTGTACGCCATGCTTGCCGTTATTCGCCAGGCGCATGAAAATTTCCGGTATGAGAAAGACCTTCGGAAGATCATTCAGTCGGTAGACCAGTTTGTGGGGTATTACGAAACGTTTAAAGGTCGTTTTGAAGAGATCGGCAAGCGTATCGAAGACCTTGGTACCATTTATGCGGATGTCCGGGAAAAGAGTTTCAAGAACCTCGACGTCAAGATCCGCCATATTGATGAGCTGAAAAAAGGCCGAGAGCTTTCCAGCACAGACTCTTGACGAAAAATCAACAACCGCCATAACCTCCGGGGTTATGTCGGTTTTGCGCAGGAGGGACTATGAAGGATATCGTGTACGGGTTTGGCAGCAGTGTTGTGGCGGTGAGTTCGGTTGGCATTGATTTTAAAGACGGAGATGCGGCGTTTAAGGACAAGTTTGTTCTGACATCCGCACAAAAGTCCTGGCTTCAGGGCTATGGCGTCCGCCCGGGCAAGGTGCTTTTTCCCAAGCAGGTCCATGGCGCGGACGTTTGGTGCGTGACCTCCCAAAATGCGGATGCATTATTTGTGCATGAAGCCGACGCTGTGATAACAAATGAGCCCGGCCTTGCGGTCGCGGTCCGTACCGCGGATTGCCTGCCAGCGCTTTTTTATGATCCTGTCCGCCGGGTTATTGCCGCTGTACACGCCGGTTGGAAAAGTTCTCACTTAAAGATCGTAGGCGCTACTCTTCAGGCCATGAAAGATGCGTATGGCACAGACCCAAAAGATGTGAAAGCCGCGATCGGCCCGTGTATTCGCACCGTCAGTTATCCCGTCGGCAAGGAGTTTAAAGGATATTTCCCAGAAGATGTGATCGAGACTCCGCAAGGCCTCAGGCTCGACCTTTCCGGTGCCAACCGCCGCCAGATGCTGGCCGGCGGTATCAGGCCTGAAAATATTGCCGATTCAAATTTGTGCACATTTACAGATAAAGAGCGTTTCTATTCTTTCCGTCGTGACGCTGATCATGCCGGGCGTTTAATATCATTGATCATGATGGTGTCATAGAAATTGGGACACGTGGCCAAAATCATTTTAAATTAAGAATGGAGTGAATGATGTCAAAAAAAGTTATTGCCCGGCTTTTTATTAAAGAAGGATCGCTCGCGGCTTTTAAGAAAGAGGCCGATGTGGTCATTAAGAATACGCGTGCAGAGAAAGGCTGTCTTTTCTACAGCTTGTTTCAGGATGCCCAGAGTCCGACAGATTTTCTCTTTTATGAAGAATATACGGATCAGGCGGCATTGGATGTTCATTTTAATTCAGCGTATCTCGCGGCTTTCCGTCAGGTAGTGGCCGGAATGGCGCTTAAGAGTACCGTGGTAGAGGTTGTTTGATCGCGTCGAATGATCAGCCTTCCTTGACGATAAGTGACAATAACGCGCATTAGGAAGAACGCCCAATGAGATATCCACAGAGGTTGGTTAGTATTTTTTGTCTTTGTTTTTTTGTTGTGTCACCATGTTTTGCCGATAAGGGGGTCTTTAATCCGAAAGCTTCTCCGAAAGAGATCCTGACAGATCAGATCCCTGCCGTTATTACAGTGACCGCGGAGATCGGCGATATTCCGCAAAACGAGATCGCGGTTGAAATGATCCAGACAACGCTTAAAGGAGAAGTGATCCGTTCATTAGGCCCGA
>JADFWS010000050.1 GCA_015234065.1 Candidatus Omnitrophota bacterium | reverse complement strand
CCGCATACGCCAATAATTCCCAGAGTTTTGAATCCATCGGATGCTGTGCCAGATTATACATTCCCATGGTAGCGGCGGTCAGCGGCACATTATCGACCACGGCAGACGCCAGGCCGATCACGGTAGCGATCAGGTCCTTGCTGCCCAGCGCGCCGTCCATCCAGATAGACAACGCACGCAAAATACCACTCGCGTCCAGAACGCCGACGGCCAGAAGAATGCCCAGGAAAAAAAGCGCGCTTGAAAAATCAACCTTCGCGAGCACTTTATGCACCTTCAAATGCTCTTTCTTCTCACCATGCAGCCTATCTGTCACCGCCCACATGACCCCCACTCCGAACAACATCCCCAACACCGGTGGCAACCCGGTCAACATTTTGAATATCGGAACAAAGATAAGCGCGCCCAGCCCCAGAAAGAAGACCCGCTTAGCCCCGGCAGGCAGCGGCGCCACAGGCCCTGCAGACACCGCCAGATCTTCTTTTTTCATGGCGCAGGAAAACCACACGAGCGGCACAAGCAATGCGATCAAACTTGGCACAAAAAGTTTATGCATGATCCCGAACGTACTCACCTGTCCACCGATCCACAGCATGGTCGTTGTCACATCACCGATCGGCGACCATGATCCACCGGCATTGGCCGCGATGATCACAACACCGCCGAATATCAACCGGTCTTCTTTGTCATGGATCAACCGATGGAACAAGGACACCATTACGATCGCCGTCGTCAGGTTATCCAGAATAGATGACAGAAAAAATGTCGCCAGCGCCATCACCCACAACAAGGCGCGCTTATCTTTTGTGCGGAGCATATCAGCAATGACCTGAAACCCGTTGTGCGCGTCCATCAGCTGTACGATCGTCATCGCGCCGATCAGAAAGAACACGACCTGCGCCGCAGCCTCAAAGATCGGGCCAAACTGCCCCAGGCCGCCGGCCCCGGCCTTGAACGCAAAAAGAACCCAGCACAAAGCCGCGGTCAATAATGCGGCCGCGCTTTTATTCACGCCCGTCTTCGCCTCGAGCGCGATCGCGCCGTAGCCCAAAATAAAAATAAGTATAATCAGCGTTTCTATCATCGTATCACCAGACGCCGTCTCCCTGCGGAGAACGCGCACCGCTTGCCGAAGAAGAACCCGATATCAGGACAGCGCTTTTATCCTCCAGCGCCGCCGGCTGAAGCCGGCCAGGCAATGGCACTTGAGACGCGCCCTGCGACGCATATGCAAAAGTCTTTTGAAACCCTGTCAACTGCTCCTGTGTCAGCACCTGTGCCAGTTTGGTTTGCGTATCCTGCTGAATAGCCTCGATCCTGCTGCGCGCCCCGGCGCGATCGGTATTCTGATCTATCAGCGCCTTGATCTGGGTCAATTCACTTTCCAAGATCGGAATAATGCTGTTAACCTGCTCATCTGTCAGATGCAGCGCCTGTTTCATCCGGGTGGCAATAGCGCTTGCGGATAACGGCGCCTCTTGTTGCCGCCCGACGACTGGCCGAGCGCCCCGACTGGAAAGGCCCTGGGCAAACACGCGTTGCCCCATCAACAGCATCATACAAAATACAATAATGCCGATATTTTTTCCATACACCATACTTTTTTCCTTTGTATCTTTTTATTTTACCCGCTATTTAAACACGGCACATCATTTTTATTCATTCTGTTTTGCCCGCCTTGTCACACCATCGGGGATTTTTATAGAAATAGTGCGCCATCCTTCTGCGAAAGCATACAATATTATTATGTTCGCCCTGCTACTCGCCATTGCTGTTTTGTTCTTTCCGGCCTGGTGCCTTCCGGCACACGGGCGAAGCAGTATTTTATTCGAATCGAATACCAACGTGCAGGCGGCGCTCGTGGCCATCAAAGCTGTTGATGCTAAAAAAGTATATGTGAAAAACGGCCGGAAGATCCTCGCCGCGGAAGAACGGCTGGGCCAGGGGATCATCATTGATCCGTCGGGGATCATTCTGACCAACACGCATATCCTGGGCATGGCCAAGCATATCCTGGTCACGCTCGACAGCAAAGAGATCCTGGAAGCTTCGTTCTTATACAGCGGCACCGACGATTTTTCATTCCTTAAAATAACCGCGCCAAAACCGCTCCGGGCGATCCCGTGGACCGATTTTGCCAGGATCGCTCCCGGCGACCCGGTCATTGCTTTTAATAATAAACAACACGTGCTCGGCGGCACGATCAGCCGCCTGATCCAGGAGAAATCCTCTGACCGCATTGAGTTTCTGGAGCTCGACGTGAATCTGGAGCACGGCGATAGCGGAGGGCCTATTCTGGATGAACAGGGCTGCCTTCTCGGGCTTATTATGGCCCGACGGGAAAGTAACGAACACAAAAGCCTTGCGATCTCATCGGCTATGATCCGGCAAAGCTATCTTCATCATAACGGTTCTGTGCTTGTCGGGGAGGAATCGCCCCCGCCGCAGGAACTGCCCCTGCTTCCAGAACAACCCGAACGGTCCGAACAAAAATAGTGTGTCCCCTTTAAAAGGAGCTTGCGCACAGCCGCCGGCACATCCGGCGCCATCACATCCGCCACATGTTCGGCCACACGTCCCGCACCGGCGAGAGAACCACCCGTATAAATACTGTAGCCTTCTTCCACAACATCGCCTATGCGCTTGCGAAACCCGCGCAGGCCAATATCCGCGATCGCGTGCTGCGCACAGGAATTCGGACAGCCGTTCATATTAATCCGTATCGGCCCGAGCGACTGCCACCACACCGGATCAGCGGTCAATTCTTTCATGAGCGCCTGATACATCGCGGGCGCATTCGTCTGCGCGAGATTGCACAACGTTGTCCCAACGCACGAAACCATATCCGGCACATGCTCCAAACCTTCCGTGCTATACCCCGCTTGCGCAAGAACTTCTAAAAGCCCGGGCACCTTTACATCGGAAACATTCCGAAATAACACGCCGTGCCGATTTGTAAACACCAGCCTCCCATCACCGTAGCAGGCCGCCCAATGCGAAAATCGACGCGCCTCGTCACTGGTCCAATCACGGCGCGCCATACGCACACGCACCACATTCAAACCCGCCTGCTTCTGCGGGATCACAGGCTGGCCTTTTAAAAAACTTTCCTGAATGTCCGGCCCTTCTGTCGCGACCACAATAGCTTCGATCCCGCCGATCTTGCGTTCTTTCAAAATTTCCAGGACAGCCTCGGCAAATCCGCGCGCACCCATGGCATCCACCAGGACCTTGATCCGTGCCAGCGCCCGGCTTTGCCGGTTTCCACGACGGCGAAATAGTTCCGTTGTCGCACGCGTCACGTCCAGTACCAGCGCCTCAGGCACCTGCTCAAAAATAAGCTTTGCCATATACGGCTTAGCACCCAGCCCGCCGCCGGCGTAATACTTCCAGAACCGGCGCCCATCTTTATTGGCCGGATGCCAACCCTGGCAATTGATAAGCGTCTGTCCGCACGCGCGGCCGCACCCCGCCACACTGATCTTATTTTTACGCGGCAAATTCCGCTGTTCATTATTCAACTCTGCGTCATCCGCAATAGACTGAAGGATACGCAAGGTATCCCCTTCTTCATGCGGACACACACCAGCCAGCGCGCACGTCACCACATTACGCGTCACATCCCCGCACGCATTTCTCGTTGTCACGCCCACCTCATGTAACCCTTCCAGGACTTTATAAATATCTTCCTGTTTCACCCAATGCAGCTGCAGGCATTGCCTGGTCGTCAGGCAAAGCTGATCCCGCCCATATGCCGCGGCCAGCTCTGCCGCCCGTGTCAATTGTATGGCTGTGATCAAACCACCCGGAACCTTCAGCCGGATCATAAAAAACCCTTCTTGGCGCTGTCCGTACACGCCGGACCACTTGAACATCGCCCGCTCGTTCGGCGCTATAGTCGCCGGGTCCCGGCGGGCTATATCACGAAAATCCGCCTCGAACCCGATCACACGTTTATCTTTTTCCACCTGTGTCAATTCATCCGCCATAACGGTCCCCGTATTTTTTAAATGCAATAGTCTGCCTGAAGGATCTTCAGGCCTTTTAAGCCGCTGATGATCTTAGATACTGCGGCCACGGCATCTGTCTGCGCCGCCAGTTCAATGTCCGGCGTAAACTTTCCAAACGCATGCTCACCGACCGACACGACAAATATTTCCGCCGGCTGATTCAAGAGCCTGAGTTTTTCAATATCATGGTCATCCACTTCGGATATCGTCGTGATGAAAATATGCCCGGCTCCGGTCATGAGGCGCGCGACCTCACCTAACAACTGAATACGCTCATCGGCATCCTGGCCGCGCGCATCTGACGGCAAACCGCGGGCAATATTGGACACCCCCTGATAATACGCCAGGCATCCTCCTGAAAACAGCCTTTTCTCAAGCTCATCGGCTATTTTCCTTTTGCCGGTATTGATCCCGCCGCAGATGACCACGAACTTCGGCTGATGGCTGTAACGGGCCAATCGCTCTTCGGGCGTGACCGACCCGCGATACCAGGATGTTTCACGGTCGCGGATCGCGTCCTTAAACAGCGTTGTCTCTTCATGGAGCGCTTCCAGCACAATGCCGCCGCCCGCGATCTCATAATTATCGACGAGAACAAAACGGCCGGTCGCCTCATGCTCCGTGATCAGGTCAAAGGCAATGGGCTTGGCTGTTTCCAGAATGATCTCCGCGACATCATGGCGCTCGACTTCTTTTTTATCCTGGCTGCTTTGTAATTCCGTCGCATCCAGCACGCGCACAATATCCACCAGCCTGGCCTGAACCCGCGCAGAAGCCAGTTTTAATTTATAACTTTTCCCTTTAATGAGCGCCGCGCGGCCCATCCAGAAAATATTCGCGCGCAAACGCGTGCTCACGTTGGGCTGTGGATCGCACGCCCGCACCATTAACTCGCCGGGCTTCACATATACCTGCGTTGAAAATGTGAACCCGACGGCTTCGCCGGCCCCCGCTTCAGCAACAGGCGGGGCATTAAAACGCTCGACCGCCAGGATCGTTGATCTCTTATACGACGGTAAAAAAACCACCGCTTCTCCGGCCGCAATGCGCCCGCTGTCAATCGTACCGGCCGCGATACGCCGCTCATCATTCGCCTCAGTAAACTTGTAGATGTCCTGCACCGAAAAGCGGAATGGCAGATCCGACGCCGGCCTTTTATTCTTGAATTGATCCAGCTGGCCCAGTACCGTCGGCCCCTGATACCAGGACATGACCGCTGAAGGCGCTGCAATATTATCGCCATGCAGCGCCGCGATCGGAATGAAACTGACCGGCAAAACGCCCTGCGCTTTTAAAAACGCGCTGTACTCGTCTTTGATCGCGGTAAAAACTTTTTCTTCAAACCCGACCAGGTCCATTTTATTCACCAGGACCGACACCTGCCGCACGCCGAGCATGGACAACAAATACCCGTGGCGCCGGCTATTCTCACGAATACCTTCTTTGGCATCGATCACCAGAAGCGCGGCCTCGGCATGTGCCGCGCCGGATACCATGTTCTTTAAGAATTCAATATGCCCCGGCGCATCAAAGACCATGTAGTCACGTTTGGCTGTTTTGAAAAAGCACCGCGCCGCATCGATCGTGATCCCCTGCGCCTGCTCATCTTTCAACGCATCGAGTAAGAACGCGTATTCAAACGGCCGCGCTGTGCGCCGGCAATGCTCTTTGATCCTGGCAAGCTTGCCCTCCGGCAGAAAATCCGTATCCGCCAAAAGGCGGCCGATCACCGTGCTTTTTCCGTGATCCACGTGACCAACGATCACGATCGTCATCTGTTCGCGTTGCTGATCCATATTACATGTATCCTTCCCGGCGCAAGGCCTCAAGCCCGCCGCCATCTTCCTTATCCTGTGCGCGCCCGGCGCGCTCCGCGATACGGTCCCGGTATGCGATCATGGCCGGAAGCTTGAAATGCGTATCAATATGCACGAGGGGTATCGGGACATGGCTAATGTCGCGCTATTTTTTCGGCCGGACTGCCCTTTTTCTGGTTGCCTTGCTAAACGGCGGAGGAACCCTGTTTAAGCGGATGCTCGTCGATACCTTGCTTCAGTAAATTCCATAAATACGCCGCATAGGAGCTCTTGCCCATGCCTTCCGCCAGGCACTTCACGTCCTTACGATCAATCCAGCCGTTGCTCCAGGCAATTTCTTCCGGACAGGCGACCATCAGCCCCTGGCGGTCTTGGATCGTCTGAACAAACGTGGACGCTTCCAAAAGACTGCGATGGGTCCCCGTATCCAGCCAGGCGATCCCGCGCCCCATTTTAAAGACTTTCAAGGCGCCACGTTTTAAGAAAACACGGTTCAGATCTGTGATCTCATATTCTCCGCGGCTCCCTTTTTTCAAACGGGCCGCCTCTGCCACCACTTCAGGCCCATAAAAATACAGCCCGGGAACGGCATAATGACTTTTGGGCTTTGCCGGTTTTTCTTCCAGCGAAAGGACCTTGCCGGAAGCGTCAAATCGAACAACGCCGTAGCGCTCAGGATCTTTAACCGGATAGGCAAAAATCGTCCCGCCTGAACAGGTTTTCGCTCCCTGGCGCACGATCCCGGTCAGTCCGTTGCCGTACAAAATATTATCTCCCAAAATCAGACAGGCGCCGCTCCCGTTCAAAAAATCTTTCCCGATAACAAAAGCCTGCGCCAAGCCTTCGGGCCGGGCCTGTTCGGCATATGAAAATACCATGCCTAAATTCTTTCCGTCTCCCAACAGCGCGCGAAAAAGAGGCAGGTCCTGCGGCGTACTGATAAATAACACGTCCCGGATCCCGGCCAGCATCAAGACGCTCAGCGGATAATACACCATCGGCTTATCATACACCGGCAACAACTGCTTGCTGACGACCCGCGTACAAGGATGCATCCGCGTTCCTGCTCCGCCCGCCAGGACAATACCCTTCATTGTGGCGCTCTTCATGCTTTTTTCCCCTCCTCATGCCGCAACCCTAAGCGCGTGCCGGAATACCGGCCTTCCCGGATCCGCGTCACCCAGTCCTGATGTTCCAGATACCAGGACACTGTCCGCGTTAACCCCGTCTCAAACGTTTCCTCGGGGCGCCACCCGAGCTCCTGTTCGATCCTGGTCGCATCGATCGCATACCGGCGGTCATGGCCAGGACGGTCCTGAACAAATGTAATAAGGTCCCGATAATGCCCCTTCACTCTCGGTCGCTGGGCCATTAACGTATCGCACAATAAATACACAATATCAATATTCTTCCACTCATTACGCCCGCCGACATTATACACACTGCCATCCGGCGCATGCCTCACGATATGGTCGATCGCCCGGCAATGATCTTCCACATAAAGCCAGTCGCGAATATTCTTCCCGTCGCCATATACGGGGAGCGCTTTATCCGACAACGCGTTCATGATCATGAGCGGCAACAACTTTTCAGGGAACTGATACGGCCCGTAATTATTGGAACAGATCGACATGGTCACGGGAAGCCCGTACGTCCTGGCCCAGGCACGTACCAGATGATCCGCGCCGGCTTTTGACGCGCTGTACGGGCTCGACGGATCATACGGCGTTCCCTCGGTAAAGAAGCCTGTCGGCCCTAAAGAGCCATACACCTCATCCGTGGACACATGATGAAAGCGGACAGCCTTTCGCCCGTGCCAGAATTTTTCTGCGGCCTGCAAAAGAACCGCCGTACCCAGCACGTTTGCCCGCACAAATTCCAGCGGCATCTCGATCGAACGGTCTACATGGCTTTCTGCGGCCAGATGAATGACCGTTGAAAAATTCTCTTCCTGAAAAAGCGCTTCAACAAAAGACTGGTCGGAAATATCCTGCCGGACCATACGATAACGGGCAGGATACGCTTCGGCCAGGCCGGCCAAATTTTCCGGATTCCCGGCATACGTCAACTTGTCCAAATTGACCACCCGGGCCTGCGGATCGGTACGCAGAAGATAACGGACCAGATTACTGCCGATAAATCCGGCGCCACCGGTCACAAGAATGTTTTCAGGTGTGTGTGCTGTCATGGCCCACTGTGGCGCTGTCCCGGCGAAAAATGCTTTTCACAATATATTTCGGCCGCTGTTTCACTTCCTCGAATATCCTGCCGATATACTGCCCCAGCATGCTGATGCTGAGCAGTTGAACCGCGCCCATAAACAATATGACGACCACTATCGTCGTATACCCGCGCGGTGCAGTCGGATCTGTGAACCGCAGCACAATCTGGGTCCCGATACCCACAAGCGCCAGAAAGAAGATGATCAGCGACGAAAATGTCATGATCTCCAGAGGAACATAGGAAAACGAAAAAACCCCTTTTGTCGCCCAGTTGAAATTTTTCCAGAAATTATTCGTTGTCTTTCCGAACATGCGTTCCGGCCGGACATATGAAATACCCGTTTGCTTAAACCCTGTCCACGCGCGCAGGCCTCGCAAAAACCGGTCCCGCTCGGGAAACGACTTCATCACGTCGACCACTTTCCTGTCCATTAACGAGAAATCCCCGGCGTGCAGAGGGATCTTGATATATGACACCGCATGGAACACATGATAAAAAAGCTTGTACGCGACCTGCATCACAAGCGGCGCCTCGCGCTTGACGCGCACGCCATACACCACATCAAATCCGCCCTGCCACTGCTCATAGAATTTTTCGATCAGCTCGGGCGGGTCCTGAAGGTCCCCGTCCAGAAGGACCACCGCATCTCCCGTCGCTATTTCCATGCCGCTGGTAAACGCCATCTGCGAATTAAAGTTGCGCGAATGGTTTACCGCCACAACATGCGCATCTTTTTGAACCAGCGCATGCAACACCTGTTCCGAATTGTCCGGACTGCCGTCATTGACAAAAACAATTTCATACGCGATGCCGATCTTGTTAAAGACCGCCGTCAGCCGTTGATACATGATGGGAATAGCCTGTTCATCCCTGTAACACGCGATAACCGCTGATATTTTCTTCATGACGATTCCTGCTATTTCTTCAAATTAAGATAATACGGCTTGGGCCGCTGTATCATCGTGTCCACAATATCCGCCAGATCCGCATTGTGCTCGGGCCAAAACGGCTGAATATTGGAAAACACGTTCATCACGTCCCGATCTTCTTCCGCCCAATGAGAAAACCCGTCATGCACATAATCCCGCCCGCGCCCCGCGCTTACAAGCTTCACCGGAATTCTTTCCTGATGAATATAATTACGGATCGTTTCAAACGGCCGGTACAGCAAAAACGGCGTGATCGAATAGACGAACGGGATCTTGCCTTCCAGCGCAAGCCCTACCCCCACCCCCACCATCGTTTGCTCCGCCGCGCCGACATTCAAAAAGCGCGTCGGATAATCCGCCCGGATCTCGTCCCACATTTTATAGCCGAGATCCCCGGTGATTACCCAGATATCCTTGTTTTTTTTCATCCGGCTGTGCAGAATATCCACAAAACAGCGCCGCATTTTTACCGACGGATCGTTGCTCATCGCAAGGCCTCCATCGCCACGGCATGATCGTTGGCGCTCATCACATGGTAATGTGCCGCCAGGCCTTTCAGAAACGGCAATTGATCCGGTGTCGTTTTCGCAAAAAGCACCGCGTTCTTGCGTATCGCCTCTTTTATCCCTGAAGCCAGCGCCGCGCTGTCATGTCCGTTCACACTCACCACCGCCACAAAACCCCGAAGCCTTTTAAGCAAATCCCGCGCATCAACCGCCGTATACGCCGCCCACCCATTAGCCACAACCATGACCGTCAGATTACGCACCTTCTGCTCTTTCATTACGCGAAGCGATTCCCAGATACTGCCCTCCGCACATTCTCCGTCGGTAACAAGGCAATATATCCTCCGTGTCCGGTCTGCCAGCGCCATGCCCAGCGCGATCGGCAGTCCTTGCCCCAGGCTTCCGGATGATACTTCGATCCCGCGCTTCACATCGCGGTCCGGATGGATATGCAGTGTATCGATCACCTTGGCCGGCAAAAGGCCTTTCGTTTCCATGACCGCATACAACGCCATGGCCGAATGCCCGGCAGACAAAACAAATTTTTCTTTCAGTTTCTTGTTGGAATAAACAGCGTCGATCACGTCGACGGCGCAAAAGCATGAGCCCAAATGCGACAACCCAAGTCGGTGCGTCCGCTCAATGATCACGCGCCGGATATCTTTTTGCCTGGATGTCAGGCGCTGAATAAAGCTCATTCCGGCTTTCGAGCAACAATGCATAGATTTCCTAACTGTAATCGTACCCGGCCGTTTAACAACGCTACCAGCATTTTTTGTGACGTACCCAACAGCCGCCGCTTCCACGTGCCGGGAATAAACGGCATCAACCGCAACAAATGTCGCAATGAAATAATATTCCCGGGAGAATATATCCGCTCAGGTATAAAACCCTGCGCACAAAATAAAGCCGCGATCGTCTTCGGGCCAAACAAATAGGTATGTTCCACATCAATGATCGGACTTTTTTCCCCGAGCATTCTCGCGGACAGGCTTTCAACATTATGATTGAAGGCCAGAATATATCCTCCGGGCAAAAGCACGTCGTGACAGATCTTCAGAAAAGCAGCCGGATCCGGAATATGATCCAGGGTTTGAAAAAAGAACACCAGGTCGAACGGCCGCCCCGAATACAGCCCCTCATGAAGAATATCCACCGCAATCCGCCCTCTGATGCCGTCGTCTGCCTGACGCACAGCATCCGCACTCGGCTCAACCCCGAAAACCTGACGGTAACCCCGATCCTGCAGCGCCTTTAACACAAAACCATTGCCACAGCCGATCTCCAATATGCGCGCATCCCTGGAAAGCCGCGACAAAACCGGCGCCAGCGCCTGCATATAAGATGCGGTTAAATTCTCCGTCTCATCTTTATAATTAAATCGGCTTTGCTGATACAGCACTGCCATTTTTCTGCTGTCACAAACAGGATTCGACCGCACAAGGCCGTCTTTTTGACACTGTACGACCTGATAATGGACCGTATCCGGCATGCGCCGCGCTGAAAACACCTCGGCATTAAAGTCCGAGAAATCCACATTGCTTTTATAAAGTATTTTGTAATGATCAAATGCGTCGCAAAGGGCGCATTTTGTCGGTATTAATTCCATAACAAAATTTACATATACCTGTGTTTATTATTCTTTAGCCAGGCCCATGTCCGTAACAGGCCGTCCTGAAGGCCGACCTTGGAAGACCATTCTAACATATGCCCGGCTTTCGTTGTATCTGCCACCCAGAAATCCGTATCCCAGCGGCGGTCTTGCATGGCGCCCCATTTATACAAAGGCGTTTCCCCTGTCACCACCGCCGCCAGCTCGGCCACGTCCCGGATCGACGCCTGATGCCCTGTCCCGGCATTAAAGACCTCGCCACCATGACATTTTAACCGGTCAATACATAAATATGCGTCGATCATATCATCGATATATATCCAGTCGCGGCGTATATCCGGTGATACCAGGTTCATTTCCCGCCGTAACAGCAACGACAAAAGCAGTGTCGGAATAAATCGCCCCGGCTCTTCATAGGGGCCATATACAGAAAATGGCCGCAACGTTACCACCGGCTTGGCATATTCCCGCGCAAACTGGCGGCATAATGCCGTCTGTGCACCTTTGGTCACAGCATAATAGCTCGCCGGATCCAGCGCGTCATCCTCTTTCATCGGCGCTTTCTTGAAACCATATTCTGACGAGCTTCCGGTGTTCACAAACAGCTCATACTCGATCCCGGCGGTCGCTTTCAATAAATTCCAGGTGCCTTGCACATTCGTTTGAATACACTGCGCCGCGTCATTCTGCGCCGCATACGCCCCGTATGCGGCAAGATGATAGATCACCGTCGGCCGAATACGTTCAGCTAAAACCGTGAGCTCCCGCGCATCCGACAGATCGCTTGTATGCGCCGTATATTTTCCGGCCAGATCCTCAAGCCGCCAGCCCTTATACTTTGGGCGCAACAACACATGAACTTCGGCATTACTGTCCACCAGGCGCCGCAAGAGACACGCGCCCACAAAGCCGCTGGCGCCGCTGATCAAATATACGCGCTTTTTATCTGCTGAACGCATTTAGGCGGGCCCCGGAATATTATTAGTCACAATGATATAGTTCAAAACCTGAAATTTATATGCCGCGTTCACGCCCTGAACGATCGGTAGAAAGTCTTTCGGCATATCGCTCAACGGCATGATCAAATAGTATCCTTCGCGCACGCGGGCATTCAGAAAATCCAGATATTCTTTCATAAACGGCCACGCCAAAGAAAAACTGAAGTATCCCTGCGGCGTGTATCCGCCTTTATAATAATAACTGAAATCATTAGCCGCCAGAAACAGAACTTTTGCGCTCCCCTTCGTTATTGCACGCAAAACAGGCACATTAATATTAAAATATATCGACGGAGCGGTTATTTTACCCACACCGGCGGCTTGCCCCTTGATCCTGTCCATGGCCCGCCCAGAATACGTATAGCCGATCAGCACAATAGAAAACCATGCTACCAGCGGCATGACCCTGCGGCCATGCGCCGGCCACTTGTGCAACCACGCTGTGTGTAACATATCACACAAAAGAAAGAATACGGCCAGCAGGCTCGCGGCAATATTAAGAATATTATTTTCATGGCTTCTTCCGAAGAAATACACGGAATTCCCGATCGCCAAAAAAACAAGAAAGGCCGATGTTTCAAAATATCTCGCC
>JADFWS010000004.1 GCA_015234065.1 Candidatus Omnitrophota bacterium | reverse complement strand
TTATTAATGAGACAGTAGGAATTAAGGATATAGATGATCCCGGATTAATAGAGATCACAGACTATTGGTTGGTTAAAGTAAAGTTTCCATATGTGGACATTGATTTTATTCAAGAGCTGAAGTTGTCACCATGTTGTGACAAAGAGAAAACACTTTTGTTGCCGGCATCGACTGATGTCTTTCTTCGTACAAGATTGTTAAGGAGTTCTTATAACCCTTTGCTGGGAAAAGGGATATAATCACAAGGATATTTTAAGTGTGTGTTTAATTCAGAGGGGAGCAGGACAATGAAAGACATGTTCAAGCAAAGATGGTTCTGGATCACAGTCCTGTTCGCGACGATAAATATCGTCGGGCTGGTAAAGATTGTGGGCGTGATGGAGGGCAATGGATCCTTCCAACGACCCGCTATCTTTGATGTTATCGGAGCCCGGTTTGAGGCGTTAACGCATCTGTTTCAAAAGAAGGCGAAGGACGTTCAGGATGCGGTCAAGTCTATGACTAACAAGCTCTCTGTTAACGAGATTAAGCCGGAAGTGTCCGGAACAGATGTCTCGATCGCTGTGAAGTTAAACGAATCGCTTGGTAAAGCCGATGTTAAGGGATATGTAGATATAAAGCCTGAGGTAAAGTTCTATGTCGATGATGATTATGAAGGCATGAGGATCCACGGCGACTTTAAGCCCGGACAAACTTACCACGTTGAGATCTTGGCTGGCTTAAAGTCTGAAGACGGTGCTGTACTCAAAGAGGGCGATACTGCGGATGTTGTTATTCCTGATTATGAGCCGACTGTGCGATTTAAGGTTCCGGGGATGTATTTGGGGTTGAAGGGGAACAGGATCATTCCATTTGAGGCTGTAAACCTGAGCAAGGTGCATCTTGCCGTGCATCGTCTTTATGATAATAACGTCGTATATTTCTTGAACAACACCGGAGATTACCGAGGACCGCAGGACATTGGGGTTGATCTTGTAACCAGGGACATTCCTATTGTCGCCGGACTTAATGTTATTAAGGAAGCGCAGATCGATCTGAAAAGCCTTTTGCCCGAGAACCAGCAAGGGTTATTTCATATCACGGCGTCTGACCCAACAGGAGAGGGCAGCGGGGATTCTAAGATCGTCCTTGTTACGGACATTGGTATTCTCTTAAAGAAGGGGCCTCGGGAGCTCCTGGTCTGGGCTTGTTCTCTAAAGGACACAACACCTGTGGCCGGTGCAACTGTTAAGGTTTTAAGTAAAACCAATCAGCTAATCGTCGAGGGACAGACAGATGAGAATGGTTTGATGAGATTTAAGGATGTTGATTTTGGCAAGGACAGGGAGCCATTTGTTGTTACGGTTTCCAAAGATGCGGATATGTCATATCTGGAGGTTGCCAGCAATACGATCTCCGAGACGGACTTTGATATTCAGGGCCGGCCGTATCTGAGCGCAGGTTATGAAGGGTTTATTTATAGCGACCGTGGCGTATATCGTCCCGGAGAGAAGGCTAATGTGCGAACGATTGTTCGTGCGCCTGGCGTAAAGATCCCAGATAGTTTTCCGGTTATTTTTGAGATTTCCCGTCCCGATGGAAAGAAGTTCAAGGACTATAACGCGGTTCTTAATAAGTTTGGCACAGCGGATGTTGAAGTTGAGCTGCCTGACTACGCTTTGACCGGCGAATATAAGATCGCCTTGAAGATCCCAGGTAGCGACAAGCCGATAGGTGAGGCTAAGTTAAATGTTGAAGAGTTTGTGCCGGACAGTCTGAAGGTTGCGGCGAAGGTTGCGGACAAGCGCTTTAAGAAGGAAGAGGCGGTTCCGGTCGAGGTTAATGTTCAGCAGAACTTTGGCGCGCCGGCATCAGGACGGGATATCGATGTGTCGTACAACCTCAAAGCGGTTAAGTTTGAGCCGAAAGACTACAAGGGCTTTTCATTTTCTGATGACACGCGTGCGTTTACCTTTAAGCGTGAGTATCTGGCCATTAAGAAGTCGGACGAGAATGGCAATGCTGCGTTTGAGATCAAGATTGGTGATGTTAAGTTGCCGCCGTCAGCCCTGGAGATGTCTGTTCGCGTGACTGCGAAAGAGATCGGTGGGCGCGGATCTTCAGTTTACGAGGACAGGAACATTGATGTTTATCCTTATTACGTCGGTGTGAAGCCTCAGATCGAGGGGAACGGCATTCTGGGTCAAGAAGTGAAGTTTGATTATGTTGCCCTTTTGCCGGATGGCACAAAGGCACCCGCGGCAGAAGTTAGCGCGGATGTCTGCAAGGTCATTTGGAGCAGCATGATTAAGAAGGGCGATAAGGGCGAGTGGCAATGGATCACAGAAAGCCGTGAGGATTGCTTTGATCATAAAACATTAACGCCGCAAGACGGGGCAGGAACATTTGCTTTCACGCCGCAATCCGCAGGCGATTATATCCTGAGATTCAAGGGATCAGGGGATAATGCTCATGCGTCTTCGGTTAAGCTTTTTGTTGAAGGGCCAGGCGTCGTTAGTTGGGCCAAGGAACGGCCGGACAGGATTGACCTGGCCTTTGATAAAGTTTCATATGCTGTTGGAGAAACAGCGCAGTTATCCATCAAGTCCCCGCTTGCCGGCAAAGCCTTGCTGACTTGCGCAACAGATAAGGTATTTCTGAGTAAGACGCTGGATGTGGGAGCGGCTGCCCAGCAGGAAGCTATTTCGGTCACTGAGGAGTTTTCGCCTAATGCTTATTGTTCACTCACGGTGATCCGGCCGGTTACGGTTGGAGGACAGTGGACGTCACATCGTGGGTATGGGATTGTCCCGATCATGGTGAACAATGATGCTCATAAGACCGTGGTTGATGTTAGTGTTCCCGCTGAGGCGCGTCCAAATGACACGGTTAAGTTGGATATTAAAGGTCCGGCAGGGAAGCCTATTGAGTTCTCTGTTGCCCTGGTCGATGACGCGATCTTGCGTCTGACAGGTTATAAGACTCCGGATGCGTTTAACTTCTTCTATGGCAAGCGCACGAATGGCTTCCAGACGAGTGATATTTATTCTCTTCTAATGCCGGAGTTGGAAGAAAGTAAGGCTGCCGCGGATTCTTCACCGTCCGGCGACAAGTCGTATGATGCTAAACATTACAATCCGGTCAATGCCAAGAGGGTGAAGAGCATCGCACTTTGGAAGAGTCAGATCGTGACTGATGCTGACGGAAAAGCCCAGGTTGAGTTCACCATACCGGAATTCAACGGTAAGTTGAAGTGGATCATTGTCGGTGCTGGTGAAAGTGACTTTGTCGCTCAGGATGGAGAAGTGAAGGTTGTTGAGCCGGTGGTCTTGAATCCGTTCCTGCCGCGCTTCTTATCCATGAACGATGAGTTCCTTCTGTCTATTTCCGTATCGAATATGACAAAAGAGGCGGGGGATGTAGTTGTTTCACTGGATGTGCCGAACAGCTTTGCAGTGACGGGTGAGAAGAAGCAGGTAGTGACGCTCGCCCCGAATAAGGAAGGCGTTGTTACCTTTAAGTTGAAGGCCCCGGCCACGCCGCAAAAAGGTGAAATTAAGATCAGCGCAACACTGCGGAATGATAACGTGTCCAGGACCACAGAGATCGCGGTCAGACCACCGGTCGGTTGGTCCACATTGAACGGTGTTCTTGAAGTGCCTGCGGGATCTGCGAAACCGTTGACGATCCCGGCTGGCTGGCTTGATGGAACGGCCCGCACGAAGCTGATCATTTCCGGTATGCCGTCCTTAAAGATCTCCGGTGGTTTGGGGTATCTTCTTAAGTATCCTTACGGTTGTATTGAGCAAACCACATCGACGGTATTTCCGCTGTTGTATTTGAGGGATCTGGCGATGACCATGGATAGCCGGAAATACAATCCCGATACCATAAGCAAACTCGTTAATGCCGGCATAGAACGGGTTCTTTCCATGCAGACATTGTGGGGCGGGTTCTCAATGTGGCAGGGGGAGCGCAATGAATATGTTTACGGCAGCGTCTATGCCACGGACTTCCTAGTTGAAGCTGATAAGGCGGGATATGCCGTTCCGCAATTCGCCAAGATATTGGCATTGGGGTACCTTGAAGGTGTGTTAGCAAAGAAGGACGAAGCATATACCCCAGAGCTCAAGGCGTACGCGGCGTATGTTCTGGCCAAGGCGGGGAGGATCAATGCGTCCTGGATCCGTCGTCTGCAGGAGATGAAAGATAAGCTGCCCGCTGAATCAAGGTGTTATGTTGCGGCGGCTTTGAGCGCTCTTGGTGATAGAAAGGCTGTGGAGGAAACCTTAGGGCAGAGTTTCCCGGACGACCAGGTTAAGCGCGAACTCGGCGGAAATCTGATGTCGTATGTCAGGCAAAATGCCGTGGTCTTGTCGATCTATATGGATCTTGAGCCGCAGAACGCAATGGTTCCTGTTCTTGTTTCTCGTCTTGAGAAGGCCATGACTAACGGCCAGTGGGCATCAACTCAGGAAAATGCTCAGGCGTTGATCGCTCTGGGTAAATATGCCCGTTATTTTACCCAGGAGAATATCGAGTTCAACGGAACCGTCAAGATTGGTGACGCTGTGCGTGAGTTCACCAGTCATAACGGTTTGGAAGTGTCTGATCTCGACCTTGCCGGTAAGACGGTTGAGGTTTCAGTTGCCGGTAAAGGAACGGCGTATGTTTATTGGACATCCGAGGGTGTGCCAACAGCTGGGACGGCCCAGGAGAAGGACAGTGGAATTAAGATTCGCCGGACTTTTTTGAATCGTGACGGTAAGCCCGTAGATCTCAATGCAATAAAGCACGGCGATACTGTGGTTGTGGATTTTAAGATCGAAGGAGCGGCAGGTTTGGATAATATCGTTGTCGAAGATCTATTGCCGGCTGGTTTCGAGATCGAAAATCCGCGGCTTAAGACGACTGAGAAGATGGACTGGATTTCTGGCGACATGATCGAGCCGGTTCACATGGACATTCGTGATGATCGGTTGGTGCTGTTCTTAGATGTTAAGGGCGGGGTTGAGCATTATCGGTATATTGTCCGGGCAGTCACCAAGGGCGGCTTTGTTCTGCCTGCGGTTAAGGCGGAAGAAATGTATGATCCGTCGATTGTCAGTGTGAATGGACAGGGCAGAGTTCAGGTTGTGGAATAATATGCGGATAAAGATCCTTAAGCGAATCCTGTTCGGATGTGTGGCGCTGATCGCGTTATCGGTGGGCCTGTATGGTCTGGTTTTGACTATTGTTCCATTACCGACAGATGCGATCAAGAACATCCACTATTCGACAGAGGTTCTTGATAAGGATGGGAGGCTTCTTTACACCTTCCTAAATGACCAGGGTCGGTGGCAGTTGCCGATGGAACTGACGAAACTTGATGATCGTTTTATCAAGGCTATGCTTTCGATAGAAGATCATAATTTCTACCGGCATCCTGGCGTTGATGTGTCGGCGATCATTCGCTCATCGTTTCTCAACTTGAGCAATGGCCGGATCATTTCTGGTGCATCGACGATAAGTATGCAGACCATCCGTCTTATCGAAGGGCGCAAGCGGAGTATGGTCAACAAGGTCATTGAGATTGTCCATGCCATTCGCCTTGAGCAGTTGTATTCAAAGGCCAAGATCCTCAAGATGTATGTTGAGCTCGCTCCGTACGGCGGAAACATTCATGGAGTGCGGGCGGCATCCTTGCGTTATTTCGACAAGGAACCGGATGACCTGACGCTGGCTGAATCAGCTTTGCTTGCGGGGCTGCCACAGTCGCCATCCAGACTACGGCCGGATCGTTATCCCCAAAGAGCCAAGGTTCGCCGGGACAGGGTGCTGGCGAGTATGTTACGGACAGGGGACATCGATCAGAAGGCTTACGCGCAGGCGATACAACAGCCAGTTATCGTTGGCTATTACGAGTTTCCCAAGGAAGCGCCGCATTTCGCACTGTACATAAAGAGCCGCTTCACGAGTGAGAAGGCGGTGCGTACCAGCCTCGATTCTCGCCTGCAACAGTTTGCCCAAAGTGCCTTAAAAGAGACGGTCGATCATTTGAAAGGACAGGGCGTATCGAACGGCGCGATTGTCATCATAGAAAACAGGACCGGGAAGGTGCGCGCGCTGGTTGGTTCTGCGGACTTCATGTCAGCGGCGGATCAGGGTCAGGTTAACGGCGCTTTGAGCAGTCGCTCTCCGGGATCGGCGCTCAAGCCGTTCACTTATGCCTTGGCACTTCAAACCGGCCGATATTCAACCCGAACCATTCTGGATGATGTGCCGTCTCGCTATGCCGAGTATTTGCCGCACAACTATGACAAAACCTTCCGTGGGCAGGTTACGCTTCGAGACGCATTGGTTGATTCTTTGAACATCCCAGCGGTCGAGGTTCTGGACGATGTTGGCTATCGCGTTCTGCATGAGCTTTTGCGGGATGCAGGACTAAAGACATTATCACCGGACCCGGATCGGTATGGCCTGTCTTTGACGCTGGGGTCGCCGGATGTTCGTCTTATTGAACTAACCAATGCGTATGCCATGATGGCCCGCCTGGGAGTTTACAAGCCGTTCACCTTGGTTGAAGCAGACGATGGGACATTAGGACGCAGGCTTCTTAATGAAGGTGCTGCGTATATTATCGCGGACATTCTTTCGGATACCGGTCGGCTTCAGTCAATCGGGTTGTATCGGAATGAGAAGATCAATCCAAAGATCGCGTTTAAGACAGGCACGTCTTATGGTCAGCGTGATGCCTGGACATTTGCTTATAATCCCGAGTTCACGGTGGGCGTCTGGTTAGGGAATTTCAATGGCAAGTCGTCCAAGGCGTTGGTTGGCATAGAGGCAGCGACACCGCTGGCGGTGAGGCTCTTTGATTGGATGTATGCAAATAACGCGGTTGTCTGGTACGTAAAGCCCGGAACAGTCTTAGCTGAAGCTAACGACGGCTTGTCAGTCAAATCAATCGGGTTGGACAAGAACACGATGACCCGCGGCGCCTTCGTTGATCCTGCCAAACGGCCAGAGATCGTTTCACCAGCGGGCGGGGCAGAATACTTTGTTTCCGGTGTTGCTGGCAGCACGCATGAGATCGATCTGCAGGCTAAGGTGCCACACGAGGCTGAGAAACTTTATTGGTTCGTCAACGGTGCGCTATACAAGACCGCGTTGCCGCAGGAGAAGCTATTCCTGCCAATGACGCCGGGGATGTACCAAATTACATGTGCGGATAACTTTGGGCGGAGCTCGACGGTGCAGTTTATAGTAAGGTAATTTCGCGTGGCGCACCAGATGCGTGGCGACAACAAGTTGTCGCTTTGTCAGATTTTGTGGTATATTTATAAATGGCGACACAAATGTGTCGTTTAATGTGGAAGGGCGGCCTGCAATGGATGATGAATTTGAATTTAGCAAACTGCAGAATGATTTTGTTTATGATTCTGTTCGGGATCTGAAAGCGGTCAAAGATCCAAAGACGCTGACAAAGTCGAAGTTCTTAAATGCTCTGCAGTGTCCTAAACTTTTATGGATACGTTGTAATGCTCCTGACCAGATCCCGCCGACACCTGATAGCCTTCAGAGGGTTTTTGATACAGGGCATAGGGTCGGCTCTTTGGCCATGAAAAGGTTCCCTGGTGGCGTTCATGTCCAGGAAGAGAATTTCATGGAGAATATCCAAGAAACAAAGTCTTTATTGAGTGCTGTTGATCCGCGGCCTATTTATGAGGCTGGGATTAAGACTGGACGGCTTTATGCTCGTGCTGATATCCTTGTCCCGTCAAAGACAAATTCCGGCGCATGGGATGTTGTTGAAGTTAAATGCGGAACGAGTGTGAAAGAGATATATCTACAGGACGTAGCGTTTCAACGTTATTGCTATGAACAGGCGGGGATCAAGGTCGGTCGTTGTTTTTTGATGCACATTAATAATGAGTATGTGCGCCATGGTGAGATTGATGTTGAGGCGTTCTTTACTTTGGAAGATGTTACTGAGGAGATCGTGCCTTTCTTTGTTCAGCTTGCTGTGCTTTTGAAAGGATTCTTTCAGACTATAGACATGCCGGCATGTCCCAATATTTCTATTAGTGAGGGTTGTACCAAGAAATCAGGGGTTCGATATGATTGTCCGATGAAGCCTGTATGCTGGGCGTTCTTGCCAGCCTTTAATGTTCTTGAGCTGACGCGCGGGAAGAAGAAGGGGTTTGACCTCGTGGACCAGGGCATTCTTCGTTTGGTAGATATACCTGATGGTTTTAAGTTAACGGATAATCAGATGATCCAGCGATTGTGCACTATTAGTAATCAGGCGCATGTGGATCAGCCAGAGATTTCGGGTTTCCTTCAGGCGATCAGCTATCCTCTTCGGCATATGGATTTTGAGACTATCTTTGAGGCTATCCCGCGGTTTGATGGAACGCGACCGTATCAACAGGTGCCGTTCCAGTTTTCCGTGCATCTTGAGGAAACCCCTGGAGCAACGCCGAAGCATTTTGAATTTCTGCATAAGTCATCTGACGATCCTCGCCCTGCTTTTGTAAAGGCGCTTAAAGCTTGTCTTGGCTCTGATGGCACGATCCTGGCCTGGAATAAAAGTTTTGAGGAAGGCAGGATCAAAGAGTTGGGGGAGGCTTTCCCTGAATATTCCCAGTGGGCCCAAGATGTCTTGCCCAGGACAGAAGATTTGATGATCCCTTTTAGTAAGTATCATTATCACCATCCTGATCAGCATGGGTCGGCGTCGCTCAAGAAGGTTTTACCGGCATTTATTGGTAAAACTTATGCGGGTATGGCCATTGGAGAAGGTGGATTGGCGTCGTCAGAGTATGCGCGTGTTACTTACGATGAAAATGTAAATCCGACCGATCGTGCCAAAGTTTATGCAGATCTCGAGGCGTATTGTGGGCTAGATACGCAGGCGATGGTGGATATATTGAAGAAATTAAAAGAGATCGTTAGATCTTAAGAAAGGATGTGCCATGCCAGCAAAAAAGAAAATCGTGACATTTAAGCGCAAAGGTTCGGGTAAGCCTGCCAAGGATTACATGAAGACCATTGAACGTTTGATTTTGATTCTTTCCAAACTGAATACAAATAAATTTGTAACATCATCAGGCCTCGCCGCAGATATCGGTGTTGATATGCGCACGATCCAGCGTGACATTGTGCTACTGGCTGGTTTTTATCCGATTTATTCCCCTGAAAAGGGTAAGCATTCTTTCATGGCAGGGTTTAATCTTGGCAAGGTGGAATTGACAGAAGAGCAGGCGTCATTACTTTCCTTCATGCACGGTATTTCATCGTCTTTAGGTGACGCCTTTGAGAAGACTTTTCGTGAGCTTTTCAAACGCGTCATGGTTCCTCATACCGACACGCCTTTCTATGCCAAGATACCATCCGGAACATTTCTTCCGCAGTCTGACTGCCTTACAGAGATACAGAAGGCTGTGGATGGTTATGAGAAGCTCAAGATCCTTTATCTTCGTTCTAATGGTGAGGAGAAGGAATACCTTGTGGAGCCTCTTAAGATCGCGTTTTTTGATGGCTTCTGGTATTTGTTAACTCAGGATGCGAACAAGAAAATCATTAAGTTCCGTCTGGATCGTATCCGTAAGGCTACTCAGACTGAAGACTCTTTTGTGCCAATGGCGGGCTTTGACAAGATCCTTGAGCAGAGTGTTAATATTTGGTTCGATACGGATCGCCCGAACCGTGTGCTTATTCGCGTTGCCCCTGAGGCCGCGCAGTATTTCAAGCATCGTAAATATTTCCCCCTTCAAAAGATTGTTGAGGAGAAGAAGGATGGTTCATTGGTCCTTGAGACTTTTCCTGCGCATCCGGATGAGATTTCGCATCTCATTATGCATTGGATTCCTTGCTTGTCTGTTCTTGAACCGGCGGAGTTCAAGGCGAGGATACGAGAGACGGTGGGGGTATATCTAAAGTCATGTTAAAGAATGTGTTTCTTTGACTATTTAGAGGGCATCCATATGAAAGAAGTGATTGAGAAGATAAATTCGATTCAGTCCGGCCGATTTTGTAGACTGGATGTTGTTCTGCACGCATGGGATGATGATTTTAAGTTTCCAGCAGATCTTCCGGTCAAGATGGCGGGTCTTTATTGGATTTATACATCGTATACAAATAATGCGATTGGTCAATCTAAGTTAAGTGACCTGTCAGGGGCTGCGCCTATTGATAAATGCGTTCAATGGCACAGCGAGCTTGAACATATCTGTAATTTTACGGGGGGAAGGGACAATCAATATCGAGTTGTGTATAACGGCAAGGCTGTAGACTTGCGTCGGCGTATATCCCAAGAATTTAAAGGGGGGCAAGGAACAGGGGCCTTGGCGATAGGCGGCACTTCGACAAGGAATCTGGACAAGTGGGGATTTTCTTATGTTTGTTGGCATGACTTGCCAGAAGTTTTTCGCACCCAACATTCTTATAAAGAATTCGCGGGAACTATGGAATGTGCTTGGAGGGCACATTATGGTTGGCCAATCTTATGCCAGAAATAAATGTCTTTTTTGAACGTTTGTGGCACTAAAATAATTTATGGCTTCTCAATTTCTTTGCGGCCGCATGGGTTAAAGCCCGCGCGGCCGGTTTTCTTTTTATAGGCGACACAAGGCTGTCGCGTTCCTGTTTTATACTTTTAGTGTACTTATATTGAAAGGGTTTTTTGCCATTGGCATTGTTTCCGATGATGCCCTTTTTATGGTTAGGGAAAAGATGAAAGCTGACAATTTACCGGAAGACATGAAAGACTTTTACGGACAAATAGAAAGAACTTTTGTTTGCATTCAGGAGAATGTTAATTCAGGAAGGGAAAGGTTGTCATGAAGAACGATCAGGATTATTTCAGTGAATATTTTACATTGTGCGAATTCTTTCTTCAAAAACGGGCTATTTTGGAAAAGCTCTGGGAGCGTGTACGTAAAAGTACATGCGAAGGCGAGTACTGGAAGGATCTTGGGGAGCTGAAGCGGTTTGATGCGTTTTTAAGAGAAGAAGAGGTCATCTTCTGGCGGGATGTGGAAAATGCGCGCAAAAATGGCGCCAAGTTCTTTTTTGATGACTTTTCCCATGAAAATGAGCTTGGACTATTTGAGAAAAAGGCTGTTTTGTTTTTGCTTTATACCAACCTCTTCCATCCTGTTTGCGGCTGGCAGGTGAACGAGCTTGTAGCCATGGTAGATACTGAGCCTTCCTGGGATTCAAAATTACGATTTCATAAGGCTCTTTGTGCGGAAAGCCCTCTTTTTAAACGTAATATTTTGATCTTAAAGCCAAGGACATCCGGAAGCCACCACGACGCGGACATTGTCTTAAATCCGGCGATGCGCTCAGCTCTGGTTGAGTTTATGTCGGGCAAGAATATAGAGATCCCTACTGCAGGGAAAGATGATCCTCTGCAGGAAACGGGAAATCTTCGTGAACCGGAGTATGGGATGGATGATGTTGTCCTGCCGCAGAAGATAAAGGATGATGTTCTCTTTCATATTGATTCCTGGAAGGGTGGAATGGGCGATCTCGGCATAGAAGAAAAGATTAAAAAAGGGCGTGGGGCGGCATTTCTTTTCTATGGGCCTCCGGGAACCGGTAAAAGTATGCTCGCGGATGCCATTGCCCGCCATCTTGGGAAGAAGATCCTTCAGGTTGCCATGCCGCAGATCACGGATAAACTTTTTGGCGAGACTGAAAAGAATATCGCGAATCTATTTACGACAGCTAAGGCCAGGAATGCGGTCATCTGTTTTGACGAGGCCGATTCCCTGCTTTACAGTCGGCAGCGTATGGAGCATGAAAGGGATATTGCTTTTGTGAATGTGATGCTTCAGGAGATTGAACGTTTCGAAGGCGTATTGTGCCTGACGACGAACTTTGATACGGCCCTCGATCCGGCCTTGGAACGGAGAGTTTCCCTTAAAATTAAATTTACTCCGCCAGATCAGGCGCTGCGTCCAGGTATTTGGCGGGCACATATTCCTTCAAAAGTCACGATCGCCGCAGATGTTGATTTTAATGAGTTGGGGCAGAAATTTGTTATGAGCGGAGGATATATCAAGAACGCGGTCATGAATGCTTTACGGCGCCTGGCTCAGGAGAAACGCACATCAATTACGATGGAAGATCTTCTCTTTGGTGCGCGTATGGAGCAGGATGGGATGTTCCTAAAAGAAAATAAACAGCCAATGGGTTTTGCCGGTCGAGTTTAGGAGAGGTCATGACTTATAACGAATGGAAGAAGAAATACAGTAAGAAGTTTATAGCGAGCTTGCATGGGGTGTATGAGGCCTATGACATGGAAGACCGACTTGTTGTTAGGGATGTGTACATTAAGGGAAAGTTAGTCTTTAGGGTCGCGCCGATCTGGCCTGATGAGGACGATGATCCTCCAGTAAAGGCAGATAAACAAAGACGGGGAGTCAGAAAATGTTCTTAGACTTGTTTCAAAGAATTAAGGCGCGTCACAGGAAGGATGTTGTTCGTGCCAGAGATATTGTCTCAGATGTGATCGAAGATTTACAGCAGTCGGTCCCTTCAACACAGGGGATGCCGACAGGAGCTTATGATCGTGGTGCTTTTGATGTACGGCGAGGTCAGTTGGCTCTTGTTTTAGGATGTCCCTGGGTTGGGGTTACTGCATTTTTGTCATCGATAGCATTGCATGTGACTGCCCGCAGAGATATGCCATGCGCCTATTATTCTTTTGATATGCCGGCAAAGTTATTGCTTAGACGGATGTTGTGTCAGTTAAGCGGTGTTAGTCTTGCAGAACCGCACGTGAGAACGGCAAAAGCAGATGAGCTCCTTCCGCGTTTAACAGCAGCCGCAGGAGTGTTGTCTGAAGCTCCTATATATATCGCTGACGGATGTTTCGATATTATACGGCTAGAGGATTCTATCAAGGCGTGTGTACGTGAGAAAAGAATACAGCTTGTGGTTATCGATGGTCTTGATGAGATCGGTCTCTTATATGCGGCTGATATTGAAGTGATCAGGGCCGGGCGGGAAAGGTTTTGCGCAAGGTTGAAAGCATTGGCTGTTTCGTTGGATATCGCCATCATCGTCAGTTTGAAGATGTCAGATGCGTTGCAGAAAGAATTACCAAGACCTTATGTTGAACCAAAGTTGCACAAGATTGCAGCACTTGAGGGAGATCTGGCACGGGTTTCAGATAATATTTCCGTTCTCGACATGGAAATGGATATTGATCCCGTATTGGAATTGCCGAAAGTATATCCCAGACGGCGTTTGTGGCATATTAAACGAAAATTTCCTGGCGATACATATTCAGACTTGGATTTCGATGATAAGAGTTTGCGATGTTCATTTCGTAGCGAGGATGCATCATGAAGAAGAGATTTGAAGAGCCAAAGGAATTCCGTTGGGCGAGTGGGAGTTTGTGTTATGTCCGGTCGCATGCGGCTTTAAAGATCAGGGCTGAGTCCAAAGGATTTTATCCTAATGGGGCTCTTATGTTCGATTATCCGATGCATGCCCGGCGCTTGCATGGAGTCGGGATGGTCTATTATCCTGATGGGAAAAACAAACGGCAAGAGCCGTATAATCGTGGGCAGTTGGATGGCGTTGTTCTTGAGTGGGCACATAACGGGATGTTGATCAAAAAGAGTGCCTATGAGGCTGATCACAAGCACGGGTTATTTATTGAATGGGATGATCAGGGGAAGTTTAAATGTCAGTCACTATTTCTTGCAGATCAACTGGCTTCAAAAGATTTAAATGATTCTATTGAAAGAACGCCGATCAATGCTGGTCATGTGATGGCCGCACAGAATGCGGAAATACGGCGTATTTTCTTGCAGGAACTTGGCTATGAACGGTTTTTAGCTCAGGCACCGTATGAGGTGATCCACAAAGATGGTCCTCAAGCATTGGTCCGTATTGGTTCATCGTTGCCTGATGAAGAGCCGATTGCCTTGGTCAAGGTTTGTTGCCCATCAACAGGTGCTTTTTATGTTCTGCGCGTGCCCCCGGAGATGCAGACAGTGCGTGAGGCGGTGGCATGGACATTCGGTTTGAGTGAGAGTGAATATCAACCGACACAGGAGGCGTAGAATGTCTGGACAGATGTTGTATTTCTCAGCCCTTCTTCCTAAACGCTTTCCAGAGTGTTTTGATCAGATCTCTCGTGCGCTTTCAGGCGCGCGTATCGACTTTAAGCTTCTACCATATACGCAGGACATTTGGTGCCGGGATTATATGCCTGTCTGGAGGCCGCCAGAAAGTATTTCTGTCTTGAATCATTATGAGCCTGGTTATTTCATGCAGTTCAAATATCGTCCTTCGTATTTGAAGTCACCTCGCTGGCGAGCCACCATAACTAACCCTGTTAAGACATGCCAAGCGATCGGGATCACCCCTAAGCACTTTGATCTCGTTGTTGATGGGGGAAATGTTGTTCAATATGGTTATAAGGCGATCATGACGGAACGGGTATTCAAAGAAAACCCCAGATATCGAAAAGCAACGGTGTACGCACTTCTAACGGATCTATTGAATGTGGATGAACTGATCATGATCCCTGAGGAGCCTGGCGACCCGTACGGTCATGCAGATGGATGTGTGCGGTTCGTGAATAAAAATACTGTGATGATCAATGAAATCGCGCCAGGCCAAAAGATCTTTGGTCGCAAGCTAAGAGATGTTTTACGTCAACATGGGTTGAGGTGGATTGATCTGCCGTATTTTATTGAAAAGGATTCTAAAAACAAGCATTCTGCTGTCGGGAACTATGTGAATTTCTTGAACGCGGGTGATTTAGTGCTCGTTCCCACGTATGTCGGCTATCCTGAGTGGAATCAGCGTGCGATCAAGATCTTAAGGCGCGCGTTTGCCGGGGAGAAGGTTGTGCCGATCGAATCAACCGTCCTTGCCAAGGAAGGCGGTGTTTTGAATTGTGTAAGCTGGGAATGCGTTTATTAGTCAAGGCGCATGATACGCCCCACGACAACGTGGGGATATGGTGACCCCATCCCCAAATTAAACCATCTGCAAGGTAGCGTGCGGCAGTTGCTTTCTGTGCGAACCTCTGGTATAAAGAAAAGGTGGGATTTGGTCCAATCATGATCTTTGTGGTGATTGATGCTGCGAGTTGAAGGAGCAGGTATGGGCGCCAAGAAAATCCTTGTTGTTGAAGATGACAGCGCCAGTCAGTATTTGATGGAGCTTGTTATTAAGGAAATGGGGTTCGCGTATACGGCGGCGCTTGTTGGCGAGAAGGCAGTGGAGCTCATGCGGACCGAGAAGTTCGATCTGATTTTAATGGATCTTCGCCTGCCGCGCATGAGCGGTTACGAGGCGACGAAGATCATTCGCGAGGAAATTGATAAGGATATCCCGATCTTTGCCGTGACCGCCCACACAGCCCAGGCAGTTTCTTTGAAGTGTTATGACCTTGGGATGAATGAATTTATCCCCAAGCCCATCGATGTCGACAAGCTAAAAGAATTGATGTTTAAATATCTTGAGATGCGCCGCACGTCATCCTGAGGCCACCTTCTTTTTTATCCGTTTATAGGTTATACTTTAGTCAGGGAAGTCCGCGAGAACGCGGGATATGGGGGGCTTGTCCAGGGTTGCCGGGCAGGCTCTTTTTTATTGTCAAGTGCCCGCAGACACGGTGCACATATTTGCAATAGAACGAAGATGTTTTCGAGGAGTGTTCGTGTTATGATTTGAACTGGAGTTTATATGGCCAGGGTATGTTTTTTAAAATAGTTTCTGGAAAGAAAATATGCATACGCACAAGAATGCTGAAACGGGATTGACACTTGTAGAAGCGCTGGTCAGTTTGGCCATTGTCACGGTCCTGCTGGTCACTGCGACGGAAGGTATTTTGAACAGCCGTTTTCTGGGATCTTATTCCCGGCATCAGGTCCAGGCGATGTATGCGGCGCAGCAGATCCTTGAGCAGTACCGGCGTCAGCCGTTTTCAACCGTGTCGCTGAACACGTCAGGCCCGGTTATTCTCGATTTCAATGGAGACTTCAGCAATACAGGGACGTATTTATATGGGACGGCGTTTATCAGCGTCGTGAATATTGATCCGGATCGCGATAAAATCAATGTCGAGGTCGATTGGCAGGAAAAGATGCAGGATAATAAAAACGTGACCATGAAAGAGTATTATTCAACGATCATTGTTAATGACCCGGTGCCTAATTGAATGCTGAATGGCCCCCTCACAGGGGAGAAGGTTGGCGTATGTGTGTGAAAAGAAACAATAACAACGCGTTCACTCTTGTCGAGATGCTCCTGGCGACGGCCTGTGCCGTGGTCCTCATGGTGGGGGTATTCAATTATAATAATATTCTCAGGACCGCGTTTCGTTTGGGCCTGGCCGGACAGGTTTTGCAGGACGGGGCGAATATTATTGTGGCCAGGATCATTCAAGGCGCGATAGAGCCGGGAGGCATCTATCGTTTATCTCAGGGCGTTTCCTATTGTATAGGTTCCGGGGCTCGTCCGGCTTCCTGCAGCACACCTGATGCGGCGCAGCTTCATTACTGGGGTACGGATGGTGTAGAGCGCTGGTATTATTTGAACGAGTCCAGGACAGCCTTCATCTATCATCATCCCACGCCGCTCAGCCCTGGCGGGGACGACGAGATCCTCTATCATGCGCCCGTGGGCGCAACGATCACCCTGTATTTCTGGCCGCTGGCGGCAAGTAATAAAGACGTGGGGGTGAGTGTGGCTTTGGTACAGAATATTTTTGGAAGCCCTGTTACCGGGAGTCTGACAACCCTGGTCAATTTGAGGAATCACCCATGAGAAATCTGAGTAATAAAAAAGGGTTTGCTTTAGTTTTTTCGCTGGCCTTTTTGTTACTGACGGTCTCTTCGGTGGCGCTTTTGTTTTCAACGGTCACAGGCGGGCTTACGTTGACCCGGAAGGCGATGGATCTGAAGCGGGCATATTATCTTGCGGATGCCGGCCTGGCAGAGGCGTTCATCGCATTAAAGAACAATCCTAATCCGCCGATGATTTTCAGGGTCGGAGAGTCAAATTATGTGATCGGTGGAAGCAAAACAGGCTCTTATGCGGTAACGGTTCAAGGTTCGGGTGCTACGTGGATCCAATACACGCTCACGTCTGTTGGGACCTACAATGGTGTCAGTAAGACCCTTATCCTCAAGGTTCAGCAATCCGCATTATCGACCTACGCATATTTTAGTAATACGGAGATCAATCCTACTTTCGGGAGATTGTGGTGGATAACGGGAATGACAACTGTTGGCCCTGTTCGGACGAACGGGCAGCTGAATTTATGGGGAAAGCCTATTTTTGACGGCCCGGTTACTCAATCAAACCCGACGATCAACTATTGGAACGGGGCGGATAACAGTCCGGATTTCGTGGATGGCGTTATCTATGATCCGGCGACACTCGCTTTACCGGCGGCGATGCTCAATAACATTTCTGCCGAGGCGTCATCTTCCGGCCTGATTTTATCCGGGGATAGTGCCATTGTTTTCCATTCAGACGGAACCATGAACGTTACCAATGCGGCTAACGGGTGGAGCAATCACAGCATGTGGATCCCTTCCAATGGCGTTATCTATGTGCAGAACGGAACACCGACGGTCGAGGGGACGATCAAGGGACGGGTGACGGTCGCGAGTGAAGGCGATATTTATGTTAGCGGGAATTTAATGTATGACAAAGACCCGAGGACTGATCCTACCAGCACAGATCTTCTGGGCCTCGTGGCCAAGAACAATGTGACCGTGACCGCGCAGTCTGCGCCTACCAATCTTGAACTGGATGCCGTGATCGTGGCGATCAATGGCGCGTTTCAAGTGGACCAGTGGTGGTTGGGCGGTAAAGGGAACATGGTCCAATACGGCAGCCTTATTAATAATTATTGCGGTCCGACGGGGATATTTGACCCGTCTTCCGGGACGTTGTACGGAGGTTATAATCAATTGCAGTATTATGATTCGCGGTTAAAAACAATCATTCCTCCGGGATTCCCGGTTGCTGTTAATTCCAATGGCAAGATACTTTATGTGAAAACGAGCTTTCAGGAGCTCTAAACGACGTTGAGGAAATTATGGTTTTAGACAAGCATGAAGATGTCGGGAAAAGAGTTGGATGGTCCGTGTTCTTTCTATTGTTAGCGGCCATCGGGTTTGGGATATATAAGATCCAGGAGTATACGGCTGTTGTGACAAAAGAAAGTCCGGCGCAACAGCCATCGCGTGCGCCATTCGTGGCGGCCTCCGTCGAGCGCGCAGGGAATGTTGTATCTGGCTCCGGGCCTGTTTCTGCCCATCGCCGGGCAGTGCCTGTACAGCAGGGCAAAAGCCGCATTTCCGAGAGCGCGGCCTTGAAGGATATTGTACCGAATCAGGAGGGATCGGCGCAGGTTCAACCTGTTTCTGAAGAGATTATGAATGCTGTGCCGGCCCGGCAACAGGTTGCCGCGAATATCACGGCTCAGAATCAACAGCGTTTGGCGCGTGAAAAGATCGAATCAGACCGGCTTGCCTTGATCAATAAAGTTCACCAGTCTATTGTGGGAGAAGGCGGTCAAACTGTTTTTGATCAACACAAGGCCGTGGTCCCTCCATTATTAGAGCCTCCGGACCGCATTGTCCAGGATATTAGATCGAATCGGCTGACAGCGCATTAAGCTTTCGGTCAGGATATTCAGGTTGGTGTTGGGGTATCCTGTGGGGAGATATTGCCGCAATAATGTGTTGAAACTCGCCTTTAGCGACGTTATAATCAAACGTTTTTTCAGCTTAAATACATTTAACTATTATTTATTATATGAAACGTGAAGAGATCCGGAAAATTGTGCATTTAGCCTTGCGTGAAGACGTCGGGCGCGGCGATATTACAACCAATCTTTTGGTGACAGCGTCCCATAAGACCGAGGGATATATCTTGACCCGCGAAGAGGCTGTTATCTGCGGGTTGCCTTTTGCGCGGGAAGTTTTTCTTGCCCTGGACCCTTCGATGGAAGTACATTTTCTGGCAAAAGACGGAGAAAAAGTCAAGGCGGGCAGTAAGATCATTACATTGAAAGGGAAAACGCGCTCTATTTTGACGGGGGAGCGCGTCGCGCTTAATTTCTTAAGTTACCTTTCAGCGATCGCGTCGAGGACCAAGCGTTTTTGCGATGCGGTCGATGGGTATAAAGCGAAGATCCTGGATACTCGAAAGACAACGCCCGGGCTTCGTTTGATGGAGCGCTATGCTGTTGAATGCGGCGGCGGGGTGAATCACCGGTTTAATTTGAACGCCATGGTCTTGGTGAAAGATAATCATCGGATCATTTCACGCCAGCGCGAACGTTTGTCGGATACGGTCCGCCGGCTGCATCGCAAGACGCATAAAAAGGTTGAGATCGAAGTGGATCATTTATGGGAGCTCGAGGATGTCCTTCTCGCGCATCCGGAAATGGTCCTGCTGGATAATATGACGAATGACGAGCTTAAAAAGGCTGTGGCGCTCGCTAAAAAAATATGCCCTGAAAAGCGCCCCCTGCTTGAGGCGTCGGGCGGGATCACGCTTGCAAATGTCCGGGAAGTTGCCGCGACAGGCGTTGACCGTATTTCCATCGGCTCATTGACTCATTCCCGTCAGGCGATCGATATGACGCTGGAGCTCGAGGAATGAGACATTTCTTTAAGGTATTTTTGGCGTTTCTTCTTACGCTGTTGTGCAGTGCTGCGCCTTTGCATGCGCAGGGCGTGTCCGGGGCGGCTTCCGCTGTTGCCGCGGCTGAACAGATGCCGGCTATTTTTGATGATAAGCTTTTGATCGACGGGTATTCCGCGAAATTGAAAGACGCGTCTAAAGATACGCTGTTGGCCATGATCAATGATGACAGCTTGTACGCCTACCGGAAGGCGGCGGCAGTTCGTGTTTTCCGTCAGGAGTTTGCCTCTTTTGTGGTTCAGAAAGAACGGGTCCTCATCGAGCGGATGTTGTTGCGGCAGCTCGAGCGGGTAGATTCCATTTATACGCAGATCGAGATCATGCACACGCTCGTCATTATGGACCGGTACCGTTATTTTGACGGCATGGTCCCGGTGCTGATCCAGAAGATCGATCACTATGATCCGGCGGTGACGGAGATCGCGTACAGGGCTGTTGATGATATCAATAATACCGGGACCATCCATGCGCGTGAGGCGCGGATCGAATTTAACACGCTGCGCAAGATATTCTTTCTCGCCCGCAAGAAATTGTCGAATGCTAACCCTGAAGAGCCGAAACTTAAAGGGAAGCTTCAGTTGTTGCGTTGGGCGATCAAGGCTCTCGGGACCGAAGAGCTCAAGAACCTTCCTAAAGAAGTCATCAGTTTAATGTGATCCCTGTATGGGAAATATTTTTCTAAAATCCGCAACAATGACGTCGCGTGCCTGGTTAATATTTATTCTTGCCGCAATTGCCGGGGCGATGGCCTGGTTTCATTTTGAATTTCCAAAAGCTTCGTATGTCCATCTTTCCGTTGACCGCGCCGAAGCGCGCGTGATCGCCAGCGCATTCCTTAAAGAACAAGAGCATATTGACCCGCGGGTTTTCAAGACGGCGGTGACATTTGGCAATGAAGTCGAGACAGACCGGTATCTTCAGAAGGCGATCGGTCAAAAGCAGGAGCTCGCCTTTCTTGAGCGGTACAGGTATGAACTTTTTCATTGGTCTGTGCGATTCTTTCGTGAAGGGCAGAAAGAAGAATTCTGGGTGACCGTAGATCCACGTGGCGGCAAGGTGCGCAGTTTTTTGCATAGTATTGATGATACGGCTAAGAAACCAGACATGACGCTGGATGACGCCCGGGCGCTGGCTCAAAAGACTTTAGCAGAGCAGTTTGGGACGGATTTTTCAAAGTATGAGCTTAAGGATGAGGAGAAGACCCGCCGGGAACAGCGGGTGGATTACGGGTTTTCCTGGAAGCATAAAGAGGTGGATATCCCTTGGTCCAAAGAAAAGGATTCCGGGAGCGCCAGGCTTTTGACGGGGATCGTTGTTTCCGGGCATGAAGTGCTTTCTTTTTATCAGGCCGACCTGGATATTCCCGAGAAGTTTTCCCGTTCGCTGGATCGTGACCAGGAATTGGGCCGGAATCTCTCGATGTTCTTCAGCCTGGTTTATCTGCTTCTGGTGATCACCGCCGTGCATCATGTGGCCGTGTGCCGTCAGCATCTGGTCATGCACGTGACGCGGCTATTCTTCATAAGGCTTGCCGTTGTGTTATGGGCGCTTATGATGCTTGGCCAATGGAATATGTTTGAATACATATTGAATGGTTTTCCGACGACCCAGATATTTGCGTCGTATTTGATGCGGGCGGTCACAGGGGCCGGCGTTAATGTCCTTTTTGCGTGTGTTGGCCTGGTTATTTTTGCATTGGCCGGGGAGTCTTTTCGTTTTTTGGCCAGAAAAGAAGCAGGGGCGGGGTCGGTGCTGAAGTATGTTCAGTCGAGCTTTTTTTCAACAGCAGTGGCATCCAGGATTATTTTAGGATATTTGGTCGCGTGTATGATGCTTGGGCTTCAGGCGCTTTTGTTCGCGTTTGGCCAAAAGTATTGTGATGTCTGGTCGGGGCAGATGTGGCTCACACAATTTTCAAGTGCGTACTGGCCGGCGCTGGCCGCCTTGACCTTGGCGTTTCGCGCGGCGCTCCTTGAGGAGACGGTCTTTCGTGTCTATACCACAAGCCGTGTTTTTGCATGGACGAAGAATGGGCTGTTTGCGATCTTTATGTCAGCGGTTATTTGGGGATTCGGTCATTCAGGATATATGGTCTTTCCCATGTGGTTCCGCGGGGTTGAGGTTACGATTCTTGGATTGTTATTAGGTGTTGTGTATTGGCGGTACGGATTGATCGTTGTTCTTGTGGCACACTTTTTATTTGACGCGTTCTGGGGGAGCGCTGGCTGTTTGTGGGGCAGTGTGAAGCCATTATATTTCTGGAGCGCGTGGGGCGTTCTTGTGTTGCCGCTTCTGTGGGCGATCACGGCGTGGCTGATCCGAGACTCTGATGAAGAAAGGCCGTTGGAGTGGCGGCTTGGTGCGGCGCAGAAATTTCATGTGATCGTGTTATTAAGCTATATGCGCACGCGGATTTCTCAGGGCGATGCCCTTAAAGATATTCAGGCGGCATGCCTTCAGAACGGATGGGATCCTGCGGTTGTGGATGCGGCGATACGGGATTATCAGGCAGAACAGAGATAAAAGTGCCCGGAGCCCTTGATTCTTCCGTAAAATCTTATTATCATAAAAGTATAGATAGGAGATTTTTGTGAGGCGTCTGATTTTATTGTTGATAGCGATTATCTTCCTGGCAGGGTGCAGTGTCTATCGCATTGATTCCCAGGATACGACCCTTGATTTTTATCCTCCGAAGAACACGCCGGAGCGGGTTCAGTTCTTGGAAAAGGTCGAGAAGCCGCATGATATTATCGGGATCGTCACGGTGGCAACGGAGCGTTCGCGCCCGATGGCTGAAGTTGTGACTAAAATGCGTTATGAAGCGTCCGTTCTTGGTGGAGATGCCATCACGGATGTGCGTAGTGAACCGTCGGGCATTCTTGTCCGGCATACGGCAAAAGTCGTGGTGTTCAAATAAATATGATCGTTGTTTTTCCTATAATCATTATTGCGGGGATCATTTTCTTTGTCTGGAGTTTCTTGGCAGAGAAGAATGAAGCTGGGCCTGAAGTTATTGTGCCTTCCGCCGTGCAGCCGACGGATCTTGAGCCGCAAAGGCTTTCTTCGGCCGAATCGCTGACAGGGGCGGCGCAGGAGAAATATCTTTTGCTTGAGCGGATGCTTGAAGAAAAGAATCGTGCGCTTGAGCGTTTTGAACGCGAGCTTTTTGCCGAAGAGCGGCATCGTCGGGAGTTTGAAAGCCTGAGAGATATTTTGCAAAAACAGATCGAGGAGTTGAAAGAGCAGAACAGGCGTTTAAAAGAAGAGATCAGCAAGGTTTTTGAAGAGAATCTTCAGCTTCAAAGCCGGCTGTCTGGGGTTGAATCGGAAAAGCATATTTAGGAGGCGGGTATGAAGGCAATGGGGATCGCAGTCGGAGTTTTAACAGTGTTGTTCATGGCAGGGTGTGTTCAGGCGCAAAAAGGAGAAGAAATGAAGAAGGAAAATGTTGTTCTGGAAACGAATGCAGGTGTTATTGAGGTGGCGTTGTATGATGATGTGGCGCCCAAGGCGTGTGAGAATTTTCGCGGCCTGGTTAAGAAGGGGTATTACAACGGGATCATTTTTCACCGTGTGATCAAGAATTTTATGATCCAGGGGGGCGATCCGACCGGCACAGGCCGTGGCGGTGAAAGCCTTTGGGGCGGAACATTTGAGGATGAAGTAACGCCGAAGGTGACCTTTAACAAGATGGGCCTTTTGGCGATGGCGAATGCTGGCCCGTCGACGAATGGCAGTCAGTTCTTTATTACGACCGTTGCAACGCCGTGGTTGAATGGCAAGCATACGATTTTTGGCGAGGTTGTAAAGGGGTATGATGCAGTTCAAAAGATCGAGAATACTTCCGTTGCTGCCGGCGACCGTCCGGTCTCTGAGCAAAAGATCATCAAGGCGACGTTAAAATCCGCTGAGTAAATCAACGGTTACACAACCGCCATAACCTCCGGGGTTATGGCGGTTGTTGATCTTTCAACAAAACATAAAAAGCTCTGGCGTAAGCCAGGGCTTTTTTGTTTGCGCGATCTTTTAGCGGAAAACGTTTTCTTGTGATCTTGATTTTGCCCTTTCTTTTCACATATCTATAGATAATACTTATAGGGGATTCGTTATGCTGGGCTGTGTTATCTTGATGCCGTAAGGCCGAAGGACCACCTGCATTTTCTGATTTGTGGTTGATGGTTGGAAATATGATTAAAAAACTTATATCTACTTTTATTCTCATCGTTTTCTTTGTCAATAGCACTTTGTCGGTCCGAGCAGAGGGCTTGTCGCTTGGCATCGGAGCGGGCGTGCTTCCTGAACCCGGGAGCATGGTGGGATTGAGCCAGGCGGTCAATCCGCCAATGCTTAAGGGTGTCAAGGTATACGTCAATGACCCTTTTCGCTTTGATTTTATTTTGGATAAAGGTTCACAACTTGATGTTCGCACGCCGTTGGCCGCCAGGGGACATGTTGCTTCGGAAGAAGATGCGCTGCAGGGCTACGCGTCTTCAAGCGCAGACGGCCTTCGAGTTGAATCCGAGAAGCTGATAAAATATTTCTTGGCCTCGCTCACCGTTCCCGAGAAAGACCTGTGGGTCAACCTGTCACCCTATGAAAAAGACCGCATCATTCCGAATGAATTCGGTCAGACGGAAATGGGCCGAGACCTGTTGGCGCAAGATTATATTTTGAAACAGGTGACAGCATCGCTCTTGTATCCCGAAGGCGAGACAGGTAAAAAGTTCTGGGCCGAGATTTATAAGCAGGCTGCCGAGAAGTATGGGACTACCGATATCCCGGTGGATACGTTCAACAAGGTCTGGATTCTTCCACAGAAAGCAGTTGTTTATGAGAAATCCTCGGTTGCCTATATTACGGAATCCCGGCTTAAAGTCATGCTCGAGAGCGATTATGTAGCGGCACAGAAGCACGGATCAATGAGTAAGGATTTGGAATTTGACGAATCATCAACGACCGACATAACCTCCGGGGTCGGGGCGGTCTCGAAAGCGATCTTGCGCGAGATTGTTATTCCGGTCCTTGAAAAGGAAATCAATGAAGGCGCTAATTTCTCCAAGCTCCGCCAGATTTACAATGCCCTGATCCTCGCCGCGTGGTACAAGAAAAAGATCAACAAAAGCCTCTTGAGTAAAGTTTATATTGATCAGAAAAAGATCAATGGCGTGAATATCGATGATTTGAAAATGGCTGAAAAGATTTGGGCTGAATATGTTGAAGCGTTTAAGAAGGGCGCTGTTGATTTGATCCGTGAAGAAAAAGACGCGCTGTCTGGTGACGTTATCCCAAGAAAATACTTCTCTGGCGGTATTGTGCTGAAAGTCCCGGTTGAATCTGCCCAAACAGTTTCAGCTGAAGAGCTTCAAAACGACCATTCCATGGTCATTCATTCGAGAGTGAAGAATTCTGAATCAGCGATGATCACGACATTAGGTATGCCAACAGAATTTATATTAGGCGCTGAAAAGTTTTCCACGGAAACATTTCATCGCGGTCTGTCAGGGTTTGAAGATGCTGTTGTCGCGCGATTAAGGAATTATTTGCGGTTTCAGGATGTTGAGAATACATCCGTCCTGGTTGATGAAGAGTCATTCTTCTCGTCGGACACTGCAGATTCTCCGTTAAAGGTCGAAGCGGCTATTCGGGCAGGGAAAATAGAAGGCGTTGTGTTTCTAAAGAATGGCGTCGGCCGGATCATAGGGTTTGCCGCGTATCAACGGCAGGAGTTGTTTTCTCGGAATAATTATTTCCTGGAAAAGAATACCTGCAAACTAACAGCATGGTTGATCGAGCGCAAAAGCCCTCTTTTACGCAATGCGTTCTTGAGCGCTGTTGTTCAATCATATTTGGAACATCATGTATTGAAAGATTCCAATACAGCGCTTGTTGTGCATCCTTTGCTTTCGGCAGAGGATTATGTTCAGGCAGGGTTTTCACGCGCAGCCGCCTATGGTGCGGCCGTCACAGAGGAAATATCTACATCAGAAGGGCATATTTTTTATCGTACGATTGAAGAAAGCCGAAGAGCCGCCGATGAGGTCAAAGCGTATTTTGAGGGAGTGGCGGGAGAGCAGACTGAGCATGCCATGATCGTTCTGTCACCCAAGGATCGGGCCAAGGCGATGCAGGAGCTCCATGCCTTTGCAAATGAGAACCGCAGGAAACGTGTTCCCTATACTCTTGTGGACCTTGAGAAGAAGTACGGCATTTATCGTCGGACTATTGCGGCTGTTTTTCAACTTTATCATGTTGAGCCTTTGGGAAGGTTATCTAAAAATGCGCTTAAGCTGTATGAATGGGCAAGAATTAATCTCGGAGCTGAGCTTGATAGAACGCAGCCGGAAATTGCTGAGGAATATAAGGTCCCGCAGTATACCGTTCAGGAGATCTTCAGTTTATTTGGTATTAAGACCAAAGGGCGCCGCGGCGCTGTCTCTGAAAAGACACAGGCGTTCATTGATTGGCTCGGGATACAGAATAAAGATTTGTTAGATGTGAGAAATGGACTGAAAGTATTGCCCTTGACGAGGGAGGCGCTGACAAGCAAATTCCATATTTCGGAGGAGACGGCCAGTGCCGTATTGTCGGCCCGCGGGTTTACGACACGCGGCCCTGTGGGCAGGGCCATTTCTCCTAAAGGCCAGGCAGTGCGTGATTGGGCGGATAATGTGCGGAAATTGGCGGTCGAGCGTGCTATTCAAGAGAATGCGCCGGCAATAGGCCCGAGAGATTATGTCAGTATTCCTGAAACCCGTGAACAGATCGCGACCATGTTAGGCGTGAGTTCTTCGGCTGTATCAAATATCTGTATTGAAAAGAAGATCACGCCCCGCAGGAGTGGGACTAAAACCAATGATGGTGGTATTGATCTTAATACGGATCGTCTTGAGTTGAATGTTCAAAGCGACGGGCAAGGCATCGAGTTTCATATTGATCCGGCTCAAATAGCCGCGTTGCAGAATGCTTCGGGGTTTATTCCCGTTATTATGAATATTCAACCTCTGGACAGCCTCTCGGAATTCCTTGGGATAACCCAATAAGATCAGGTGTCGCCTTGAAGATATGCTTTTCTCCGGCTTTTCGGGAGGCGTTCAATGGCGTAGCGCAGCATGGTGCGGGGCATGGATGTGTACCAGCGCTTTAGAAATGTTTCGAGTTGGGGCATGGATACGCGTTTCCCGACTTCGCGCAGCATCCAGCCCGTGGCCTTATGGATCAAGTCATGCTTGTCATGGAGAAGAATTTCTGCGATCTTAAATGTTGGCTTTGACCGGCGGGCCCGGATGTCGTGAAATGTGGACACGATGGCAATGCGGCGTTCCCAGATATTTGTTGAGTGTGCCAGTTTTTTTAGGATCGGAAAACTTTTGCCGTCGAGATAGGCGCCGACAATATTATACGCCGAAAAGTCCACCAGGTCCCAGTTGTTGATAAAAGCCGTATTCTCTAAATAAAATGTATAGATCGCGTCGCGTTCGGCAGAGGCCGCTTCTTTAAATTGTTCAATGAGGATCAAAAGGGTAACGAAGCGTTCTTCGTGGTAAGGGCTTTGGATAAGTGTGCCGAGGTCTTTTAAGGAAATGTCTTTGAACGCTTTTGCCACCAGGCGCTGTGCCGGGACCGTGATCCCTAAAAAGATATCGCCGTCACTGTATTGGCCTTTCCCGGTCTTGAAAAAGCCGGAAAGGACTTTGGCTTTGTCAGGGCTTGCTAAAGATTTAAGCTCGCGGCGCAGTTCTGCAAGGCGGGTACTCATGGTTTACCAGAAGCCCTGTTCATGGCAGTTCTCAGCGCCGTCGAATTTTCCGAGCAGGCGCACTTCCCGGATAAGGTCGACCTGAAATTTCGCTTTCACCATGTTCGCCATTTGCCGGGTCAGGGCGTAGACATCCTGGGCTGTGGCGCCATCATCGCGTGTCACAATATTGGCGTGGTGAGCATAGGGATGGGCGTTGCCGACGGTAATATTCTTGGCGCCGGCTTCTTCGAGAAACCAGCCTGCAGACTGGCGAGGGCCGGCTTTGGATGTGGGCTCAACATTTCTAAAGAAGGACCCGGCACAGGGCGTTGTTTTCCAGTTGCCATGCTTGCTTTCACGGGTTTTCAGTTTTTCTTCGCGGTCTTTTTGCATGGCGGCGCTGTCGCCCTGGGGAAGGGCAAAGATCGCGGCGAGGATGATCATGCCGTTGTGTTTAATATCAGAATCGCGGTAGTCGAAGCGGATCCTGTCTTTTGGTACAGCGATCACATTATTTTCAGGCGTTAGCACGATGATCGAAGTGATGTCATTGGAGATCTGTTTTCCGTACGCGCCGGCGTTGCCGGTAATGGCGCCGCCTACCGTCCCGGGGATGCCGCTCAGCGCGGTCATATTGTCAAAGTTGTTCTTGATCGCGTATTCGACCAGATGATCAAGTTGGGTCGCCGCGTCGCAGAGGATCTCATCGTGCTGGCGGGAAATATCAGGCGTATCCGAGCTGTAACGGATGATCACCCGGTCAACGCCATGGTCCGACGCCAGAATATTGGACCCAAAGCCCATGAGAAGAAACGGGACATTGCCTGTGCGCAGGGCCGTTACGGCGGAAACCGCCTCTTTGGCATTGCGGCAGGTGATCATGGCTTTGCACGGCCCGCCGAGCTGGAACGTGGTGTGGTCTTTCAGCGCGGCATGATGTATGACCGGAAGTTTCAAATTTGAAAGAATGCTGTGAAGCTGTTCGTCGCTCATGGATCAGATCTCCGGGTTCGGGAAAATAATTTTTTGCTCAGGGTCATCAAACGTTATTATGTCCACAGGTGAAAAAGCAGCCTGGATCTTGGCAATGATGGCGTCAACCAGATGCCGGGGGACTGAGGCTCCGGAACTGATGCCGACTTTTGTTTTCCCGTTCAGGATGCCCAGATCAAGCTCACTGGCATTATCCACAATATAGCTCGGCCGTCCAAGATGTTCGCCTTTTTCACGCAGGCGGTTCGAGTTGGAACTTTTAGGTGATCCGCAGATAATAATAACTTCCGATAGCGCGGCCAGTTCCTTGACCGCGTCCTGGCGGTTTTGCGTGGCGTAACAAATGTCGTCTTTTAAAGGGCCGGTGAGCCTCGGGAAACGAGCGCGCAGTTTCAGGATGAGTTCGCGTGCGGCATCGATGGACAATGTCGTTTGCGTGATAAATGCGACTTTTTTATGCGCGGGGATTGACATGTTTTCTATGTCCGCGGCGTTTTGAACAATATGAAGCAGCCCGGGTTTGACATATCCGGACGTGCCGACAACTTCTTCATGGCCTTTATGCCCGATGAGGATCACGTCAACATCCTGTGACGAGAAGGCGGCCGCCTCGTGGTGGACTTTGGTGACGAGCGGGCAAGTGGCGTCGATGGTCTTTAAATGTTTGCGCCGGGCTGTTTCAATAATGGCAGGTGAAACGCCATGCGCGCTGAAGATAAGCCTGGAACCGTCGGGGACGTTATTCAGGTCATCCACAAAGATAACGCCGCGCCGGCGGAAATCATCCACAACCGCGGTATTGTGGACGATCTCGTGAAAGACGTAGAGCGGTGTCCCGAATTTCAGGAGCGCCTGGTCAACAGTTGTGATCGCGCGCGCGACCCCGGCACAAAAACCCTGGGTGCGGGCGAGGAAGATCTGCATTGATTCTCCTTGCGTGTTCGATTAGAATTAAATTATAACATCCTTGGGAATGGAGTGAATTAAAATGCCTAAAATTCTTCGTCGAAAGACGCCTTCAGTTGCGGTGGGTAATGTTCTTCTCGGCAGCGCGCATTCGATCGCGGTGCAATCCATGACCGACACCCCGACCGCGGATGTTGAAGCCACACTGCGTCAGACGGTCGAGCTTATTGAAGCCGGTTCTGAAATGGTCCGTTGGACCATTAATGATGATGCGGCGGCGCTCGGCGCAGTCCAGGCGATCAGGCATTTGCGCAGTCATGGCGTTTTGACGCCGATCATCGGTGATTTTCATTTTAACGGGCATACGCTGTTGGAAAAACATCAGGAGCTTGCGGAACTTCTGGACAAATACAGGATCAATCCCGGGAATGTGGGGCGGGGTGCGCGCAAGGATGATAATTTCGCGTCGATCGTTAAGACCGCGATCCGTTTTAAAAAAGCGGTGCGTATCGGTGTGAATTGGGGCTCGCTTGACCGTGAGGTCCTGGCCGCGGTGATGGATGATAATGCCAAGTCACGATCGCCCAAAGCGGTTAAAGAAGTCATGTATCAGGCGGTGATCGAAAGTGCGCTGGAAAGTTGCCACTATGCCGAGGAGCTTGGCCTGTCCAAAGATAAACTGGTCGTGAGCGCCAAGCTGTCGGATGTTCAGGATACGATCGAGGTGTATGAGCGTTTAAGCCGGATGTGCGATTATGTGTTGCATGTGGGGTTGACAGAAGCGGGCGGCGGGATCAAAGGCGTTTCGTCGAGCGCGGCAGCATTAGCGATCCTTCTTCAGCAGGGGATCGGAGATACGATCCGTATTTCGCTCACGCCGGAGCCTGGCGTTGCGCGTGCGCGCGAGGTTGAGGCGTGTCAGGCGTTACTGCAGGGCATGGGCTTTCGTTATTTTATTCCAAGTGTCGTGAGTTGCCCCGGATGCGGGCGTACAAAGAGTGCGTATTTTCAAGAATTAGCCCGCGATATCCGTACGCATATTGCGCTGAAAATGGCGGAGTGGCGCATAGAATATCCCGGTGTTGAAACATTAAAAGTGGCGGTCATGGGCTGTGTCGTGAACGGCCCCGGCGAGAGTCAGCATGCGGATATCGGCATCAGCCTGCCGGGTGCTTTTGAAGAGCCGCTGGCGCCGGTCTTTATTGACGGGCAGCGCGTGGCAACGCTTAAAGGCGATAAGATCAAGGAAGAATTTCTTGTTCTTTTTGAGAAATATGTTGCGGACAGGTTTAAGGACCGGTCAATATGACCATTTTTCCCCGACGACAAAAAATAATGGTGCCTGTCACCATTTAATTGTTCGGGCGATCTTTCGTCCTTCAAACTGCACATATTCCGTATATCCCGCCGCACGAGCCAGCTCGAGGCTCTTGTCAAAATCCCGCCCGACATCCGTTGGCTCATGGGCATCAGAGCCGAATGTGATCGGGACACCCTTGGCCTGGTATATTTTAAGGTCATGCAGGGATGGATAGATCTCTTGAGCCGGTTTGCGCAATCCTGAAGAATTGATCTCAATAACAACGCCCGTGCGCTTGAACACGCGGGCATTTTCTTCGATCTCTGACGTGATATCGATGGTGGGGCGGAAGTTGAATTTCTTGACCAGGTCCACATGCCCTAAAATATCAAACAAGCGTGACAGGGCGCTTTTACGCAGGAGCCGGTGATATTCGCGATACACTTCATTGACGTCGCGAGCACTCCATTCTTTCATCTGGATAGGGTCGTCAAAACCCCATTTTTCCATGAAATGCACAGACCCGATGACATAGTCATAAGGGTATTCCGCGAGCATCTTTTTGGTCCGCTCTTCATATCCGGGGATATAATCAGCTTCGATTCCGACGCGTACGGTCAATTTATCCGCGAATTCCGAACGCACACTTTCGATCATGTGATGATAGACCGGAAGTTGCGAGTGGTCCATGGAGATTGTCGGGTCTCGGTGAGTAAATAAAGGCGCATGGTCGGTAAATCCGATCTCGCGTAACCCTGTTGTGACCGCATGTTGTGCGTACATCTGCGGATCGCCTTTGGCATGCCCGCAAAGCGGCGTGTGCATGTGATAATCAGAAATGATCGGGCTCATAAAACCTTTCGTGTGTTGATAATAGGCTGAATTATAGCATAAAAATGACGATGTATTTAGAATGCGAGAAAAATATAATGTCGGTTGCCAGGCGTTCAATTGCCGAATATGAAAGTGGCCCGGGGTCGGGCAAGGATGATGTGTTTTTGACTTCTCGAGCGTCGTATGCTAATATCCAATCCTTATGGAAAGAATATTTCATGACCTTTTGAAGTCTGTCGGCGAAGATCTCGGGCGGGACGGCTTGCGCGGAACGCCGGCTCGGGCATCCAAGGCGTATAAATTCCTCACCAAAGGGTACACCCAGGACCTGGATCAGGTCGTGAATGGCGCTATCTTTGAATCCGACAATGATGAAATGATCATCGTCAAGGATATCGAAATGTACTCGTTGTGTGAGCATCATTTACTGCCGTTTTTTGGGAAATGTCATGTGGGTTATATTCCGCGCGGCAAAGTCCTCGGGCTTTCCAAGATCGCGCGTATCGTGGATGTGTTTGCGCGCCGCCTTCAGATCCAGGAAAACTTGACCAAGCAGGTGGCGGATGCCATCATGAAATATACCGATGCCCGCGGCGTTGGCGTTGTTATTGAAGCCAAGCATTTGTGCATGATGATGCGCGGTGTTGAAAAACAGAATTCCGTCATGAAAACGTCGTGCATGACCGGCACCTTTCGCTCTAATAGCTCCACACGCAGCGAATTTTTAAGCCTGATCCGATGAGCTCAAAATCCCTGACAACAGTTTATTTGAAAGACCTTGCGGTCAAGGCGATCCTCGGCACCAAGCCGCATGAGCGTAAAACGCCGCAAACGCTGCAGATCAATTTGAAATTTCAATATGATGCCGCCGCCTGTTCTAAAAGCGACGATCTTCATGAGGCCGTGGATTACGAGGCGTTGAGAGACCGCGTGGTTAAGCTGGTAAAGGCGTCGCGATTCCTTCTTATAGAGAAGCTGGCGGCTGAGATCATCAAGGTTGTTCTTTTGGATAAGAAGATTGTTTCTACCCAGGTCACGATTGATAAACTTTCGGCTCTCAAGGGCGCTCGCTCGGTCGCGGTCAGAATGTCCGGAGGGAAATAGCATGGGTTGCCTGATAGCCCTTCTTATTCTCGCGTTCCCGGCAGCCGAGATCTATGTCCTTATTAAGGTAGGCAGCTGGCTTGGTTTTTGGGATACGTTGTTCTTATTGATCTTTTCGGCTATGTTCGGGGTTTATCTGGCCAGATGGCAGGGAGCGATCACGCTCAGGCGGATCCAGGCGTGCCTGGCAGAGGGCAAGGCGCCCACAGTTGAGATGGTGGATGGGCTGCTGTTATTCGCGGGCGGTATTCTTTTTATGATCCCAGGATTTTTAAGCGATATTCTGGGCGTGTTTTTCGTTTTTCCTCTGACCCGTTGGCTGTTTCGTTGGCTTATTTTAAGAAAGATCGGTGCCGATCTGTCCAGGCGGGCTTCTCATCCGGGCGAGGCTGTTCAAGCGAACCGGATGCCGCCGCCCGCCGCAGGCCGGGGCCGTGTTGAGGATGCCGAGATCGTTGAGTAACTAAATTCTCAAAAAATTCGCTTGCAATAGGACGTTTTATTGCTACCATAGTGTCGGTTTTTTAAAGAAGGGGAGATCATGAGGCTTAACGACGAAATTGTCTTTATTACAGGTTCTGCCCGCGGTATCGGCCGTCAGATCGCGGAAGTATTTGCCAAAGAAGGCGCTTTGGTCATTATTTCCGATATTAACGCTGAATCATGCCAGAAGACGGCTGACGAGATCAACGCCAGCGGCCTGAAGGCGGATAGTTTTCCATGCAATGTGACCAGCCTTGTTGAGGTTGAGCAAACAATTGATAAAGTTATTGAAAAGCACGGCCGCATTGATATATTAGTGAACAACGCAGGCATTACGCGCGATAACCTGTTCCTGCGTATGAAGGAAGAGGATTGGGACGCGGTCCTGACAGTGAATTTAAAGGGCACGTTTAATTCCTGCAAGGCGGTTTCAAGAGCCATGCTTAAGGCCCGTAAGGGAAAGATCATCAGCATTGCATCTGTGATCGGTGTGATGGGTAATGCCGGTCAGGCCAATTACGCGGCGAGTAAAGCCGGTGTTATTGCGCTGACAAAATCTTTGGCAAGAGAATTTGCATCACGTAACATTACCGTGAACGCGGTGGCACCCGGTTATATCAAGACGGATATGACGGACAAGCTGAGCGATGACGTTAAGAACAAGATCCTCGAGGCAGTTCCGCTCGGGCGAATGGGGTCTCCGGTTGACGTCGCGAATGTGTGTCTGTTCCTCGCGTCCAAAGAGGCTGATTATGTGACAGGCCAGACCATCCTTGTTGATGGCGGCATGGTCATGTATTAATAGGGAAGAACATCAAGAAAGGCAAAAAGGAGGCTTTCATGGCTGTTGTAGAAAAGGTTAAGTCCATCATCGCAGAGCAGTTAGGGGTTAAGATCGAGGAAGTGAAGCCTGAGGCATCGTTCATCGATGATCTTGGCGCGGATTCTCTCGATACCGTTGAGCTCATCATGGCCCTTGAAGAGGAGTTCAATGTTGAAATTCCTGACGAGGATGCCGAGAAGATGACCAAGGTTTCGGATGCCATTAAATATATCGAGGAGAAGGCCAAGGCTTAAGGCCATTTTCCTTATCCAGTATTTTGGTAACAACCCTGCCCCGACATGTCTGTGTCGGGGCTCATCATTTACAGGATAACTCATTTTATGGAAAAAAGACGCGTTGTTGTCACAGGTTTGGGGGTTCTTTCCCCGGTTGGAAGTAATGTCGAGGACTTCTGGAAGGCGCTTTTGGCCGGAAAGAGCGGCGTTGGGCCTATTACGAAGTTTGACGCATCCCTTTTTGACGCCAGGATCGCGGCAGAGCTGAAAGGCTATGACGCCGAGGCGAATTTCGGGATCAAGGATGCTCGCAAGATCTCCGCGTTCATTCAATATGGTGTCGTTGCTTCGCGGGAAGCGTTGATCAATGCCAATTTGAAAATCTCAGATACGGATCCGCATCGAGTAGGTGTGGTGGTTGGGTCTGGCATCGGCAGTATCGGTTCCGCCGAGGAAGAGTATCAGAAATTCATTGAGAAAGGCCCTGGTCGGATATCGCCATTCTTTATCCCCAAGATGATCATTAATGAGGCGGCAGGCCAGATCTCCATGGATTGCGGAGCCAAAGGCCCGGCAACCTGTTCGATCACGGCATGTGCGACGGGAACAACGTGTATCGGCGATGCGTATAGAATGATCCAGTACGGCGAGATCGATGTGGCGCTTGCCGGCGGGACTGAAGCATCCATTTCCATTTTGGGTATTGGCGGGTTCTGTTCGCTCAAGGCGCTCTCCACGCGCAATGATGCGCCTGAGCAGGCGAGCCGCCCGTTTGATAAAGAACGTAACGGGTTTATTATGGGAGAAGGCGCTGGTGTCGTGGTGCTTGAATCCCTAGAGCACGCGAAAAAGCGCGGTGCGAATATTTTGGCGGAAGTAGTCGGGTTTGGCCAGACATCGGACGCGTATCATTCTACAGCTCCTGAAGATTCCGGCGATGGCGCGGCGCGAGCCATGGTCCAGGCCGTCAAATGGGGTGGGCATGAGCTTTCTGCGGTTGATTATATCAATGCGCACGGGACATCAACGTCTTTGAATGACAAGATCGAGACCAAGGCGATCAAGACCGCCTTTGGCGATCATGCGCGCAAGGTGGCGATTAGCTCGACCAAGTCTATGACCGGGCATTTGCTCGGTGCGGCCGGGGCGGTTGAATTTGCGGCGTGCGTTTTGGCGATCCGCGATCAGGTCATTCCTCCGACGATCAATTACACGACGCCGGACCCGGAATGTGATTTGGATTATGTTCCGAATGTGGCGCGTAAAGCAAAGGTTGAGTTTGCGATCTCCAATTCTCTCGGGTTTGGCGGGCACAATGCCACGATCGCGGTGAAGAAATTCAAGGAATAAGGATCAGAGGTTTGTATGAATAATTATAAAATTGCAGTGATCCCTGGCGACGGGACAGGGCCGGAAGTGGTCAACGAGGGCCTTAAGGTTCTTGCGGCGGCGGCACAAAAGTTCGGGTTCAAGTATGAGACCGTCAATTATGATTTTGGTGGTGCCAGGTATCTTCGTACCGGGGAAGTATTGCCCGCGTCGGCGATCGGCGAGCTTAAAACATTTGACGCCATGTTTCTGGGTGCGATCGGGCATCCGGATGTGAAGCCCGGCATTCTGGAGAAGGGGATTCTTCTCAAGCTTCGCTTTGACTTGAATCAGTATATCAATCTCCGTCCGGTTCAGCTTTTTGATGCGCGTTTTTGCCCGCTCAAGGACAAGGGCCCGGAGCATATTAATTTTACGGTCATTCGTGAGAATTCCGAAGGCCTGTACGCCGGTGCAGGCGGGAATCTTTTTAAAGACACGCCGCAGGAAGTGGCGATCCAGGAAAGTATCAACACGCGTTTTGGCGTCGAACGTTGTGTCCGTTATGCCTATGAATACACCCAGAAATATAGCCGTAAGAAACAGCTGACACTGTGTGGCAAAACGAATGTTTTGACGTATGCGTTTGATCTGTGGCAGCGTACCTTTAATGAGGTGGCTAAAGAGTATGCGGAGATCAAGACGGATTACGCGCATGTGGATGCGATCACGATGTGGTTTGTCAAGAACCCGGAGTGGTTTGATGTGATCGTGACCGACAATATGTTCGGCGACATTATTACGGATCTCGCGGCCATGATCCAGGGCGGCATGGGGATCGCGGCAGGCGGAAATATCAATCCCGACGGCGTTTCCATGTTCGAACCGATCGGCGGATCCGCTCCCAAGTATACGGGGCAGGGTGTCATCAATCCGCTGGCCGCCATTGGCGCTGTGGCCATGCTGTTACGCGAAGTCGGGGAAGATAAGGCCGCGAATGCGATCGAAAAGTCCATCCGTTTGGTCGTGACCACAAAGATCAAGGATCTTGCGGCAGGAAAAATGGGATATTCCACGGCGGAAGTCGGGGATCTGGTCGTTAAACATCTGTAAGGGGTTGTTATGAAAAAGTATGTTGTTGCCATTCTCGGGGCCCGTTCTGCGGTCGGGCAGTGCATGTATGATATTGTGAAACAGCGTAAGTTTCCGGTGAGTGAGCTGCGCCTGATTTCGCCGAGCGGCGCCAAGGGGACGATGCACGGCTTGCCGTTGTTGGCGCTTAATGCGGATGTATTCAAGGGCGTTGATATCGTGCTCAGTTCGCCGGGCGCTGAGATCAGCAAGATCTGGTCGCCGGTTGCGGCCAAGGCGGGCGCTGT
>JADFWS010000049.1 GCA_015234065.1 Candidatus Omnitrophota bacterium | reverse complement strand
TCTCGCTCGCGTTAAGCCCTCGGACACATGTGCCGAAATTTGCCTGATTGCTCACGGATAGATTCCTCCGCCGTTTAGCAAGGCTTTGCCATTTTGTTAAGAGGATGGTGCGCCTGATAAGATATGGTTGTGGCGACCGAGGACGAAATGTCCGAGGAAGTGTCCCTGGACTCCGGACTGGGACCCGAAGCGGGCATGGTGTCCTGACCGAAGGTCAGGACGAGCGAAGGCCACCAGAATAAGTGCAGCCCGGCCGGCTGGGGCCGGGCAAACGGCCGGAAAAATAGCGCGACGTCCTCGGCAACAAAATGGATCTGCGAATATCAATTCTTTCGAGTTGCTAAACAATCATTATTTCTTGGTGAGCTCTTCTATACTGCGGATCAGATCTTTCATGATCTGGATGGCTTTATCGCGCTGGGCACGCTCTGGCATCTTGTCGAGAAAACCATCCTCAACATCGAGTACAAAACTTTCACACTTACCGCGCATAACGCCAAGCACATTCATCAGGCGATGGCGGTCGAACGGAACAGCCTCGGCAGTCTTGGGCAAAAGTTTTGGCATCATGATCTCTCCACCCAAAACTCGCGTCACGATCTCTTCAAGCCTCGACAAGACGATGGGCTTCTCAAGATAATCCACAATGCCCAGCTCGCGAATGGCCGCCACTTTATCAGACAAAAACATTTGGCCAGTAATAATAATAACCTTCGTCGCCGTGTCTGTTTCACGAAGGGTTTTCAGGATATCGATCCCGCTGCTATCCGAAAGAGTGATATCAAGAAGGACTAAATCCGGCTTTAGCACCGGGATCAAGCGAAGCGCTTCAACTCCGCTTGCCGTTGCGGACACCGTAAAACCCCGACGGCCAAGGAATGACTGAAATACAGCACTGACATCGGCTTCGTCTTCGACCAGTAAAATACTATTCATCATTCAAATTGTCCTGCGAGATGTTTCGGCAGGCGCGCGCACAGGCGGATGCCGTCGGCCATATATTCTTCCTCGATCACTTCCCCTTCGCGATGAGCCAAGCGCACCAGGTCCATGCGAGTTAGAGGAAGCTTCACATCAACAATAGCAGCGCGCCCGGAAAGCTCCTGCTCGATCTTGGCGAGCAGCTTATCAATATTCAGCTTCTCTTTCGCCGAGATCGCGACCGTATTCTCATACGCACGGCTTGCGGCATCAAGGACCTGAAACGCATCCCCCTCAGCCAGGCGATCAATTTTATTCAACACAAGGATCGTCGGCTTTTTGATAGCCGCAAGTTCCATCAAAACCTGATCCACAGAATTTTTCAGGTTACGATGATGGATGTTGCTGACATCCAAAACATGCAGCAGCAGATCCGCGCTTTCCACTTCCTCAAGCGTAGCCTTAAACGCTTCAATGATGCCGTGCGGCAGGTCATGCATGAACCCGACGGTATCTGAAAACACGACTTTCTGCTTATTCGGCAGTACCTGCTGGCGCGCCAACGAATCGAGCGTCGTAAAAAGCCCATCCTTCGTGACCTGCACGGCATCGGTCAGCGTGTTTAATAGTGTGGATTTTCCGGCATTCGTATACCCGACAAGTGAAATGAGCGGCACATTACGGCGCTCACGATGCGCGCGCTTGGTCTTGCGTGAACGCGTGACACCCTCAAGATCTTCTTTCAAACGATCGATCCGCTCGCCGATGCGGCGGCGATCGGATTCAAGCTTTGTTTCACCGGGGCCGATGGTCCCGATTCCGCCGCCCTGACGGGACAGCTGTTCATAATGCCCGGAAAGCCGCGGCAGGCGGTATTCCAGTTGGGCCAATTCCACCTGCAGTTTTCCCTCCTGCGAAGACGCCCGACGGGCAAAGATATCCAGGATGAGCTGCGTGCGATCGATCGTCTTCACACCCAACGCCTCTTCCAGATTCCTCTGCTGAACACCCTTTAACTCAGAACTGAAAATAACCGTCTGGATCTTTTGCGCCTGGACAAGGGCCGCCAATTCCTGCACTTTCCCGCTATGGATCAGCGTCGCGGCTGTCGGCGGATGCGCCGGGCAGAGGACTTTATCCACCACCTCGCCGTTACACGCTTTCACAAGCTCTTCCATTTCATACATCACATCTTCAATAGGCCACTCGCCGCGCTGCTTAAAATCCACAATGCCGATCAGGACTCTTTCTTTCATACGAGCTCTTTCCATTCAAGACGATCATCCCGGCGAAACCAGGTAAGCTGACGCTTGATATAATGACGTGTGTTTAATTTCATCAGATACTTTGCGCGGTCCAGGCCATAATCTCCAGCCAAATGCCCGCCGATCTCTCTTACCCCGATCATCCGCGACGCGGTGGATGAAAGCCGTTGTTGCAACAGGCCCTGGATCTCGGCAACAAGCCCCTGCTCAAACATCGCTTCAATACGCCCTTCTGCCCGTGCATACAATACAGCCCGCGGGCGCGTCAGGCCAATGACCTGAATCAAATATTTCCCCCAAAGCCCGTCACGCTCTTTTTGCAACTGCGAAATCAGCTTGCCTGTAGCCTCAAAGATCTCAAGCGCGCGAATAATACGCTGAGGATCATTGGCGTTGATCTTACGCGCAGCGTCTGGGTCGACACGTGAAAGCCGGGCGTACAGCGGCTCAATGCCATGCATCTTCCATTCCGCTTTCAGCGCCTCACGGATCTCGGGCGCCGGCGGCGCGCCCTCAAAGATCCCGTCGAGAAGCGCCATCATATACATCCCACTGCCACCGCAAATAATCGGCCTTTTACCGCGAGCCATGATATCCGCGATCGCTTTCAGCGCCAGGTCACGATAACGCGCCACACTAAATTCCTCTTCCACGGACACAACGTCAACGACATGATGCGCCACGGCTTGCCGCATGGCCAACGACGGCTTATCGCTGACGATCATCGCCTCGCGATACACCTGCATTGCATCACAGGACACGATCTCACCCTGACATGCCTGCGCCAGGTCAAACGCATACGCAGACTTGCCGACAGCGGTTGGGCCGACGACAAAAATGATCTCTGCCTTGCTCAGGTCTTTCATTATGGATAGATCAGTGTTGGATACCCAAGCCCCGAGAGTTTTCCCTCCAACTCCTGAGCATCTTTTAAGGAAGATAACTGGCCGACGCGGACACGATAGAACGTCCGGCCATCCGCCATTTTGGTTTCGACAAGGTACGCGTATTCCTTGCGGACGATAAGCTCCTGGACCAGCCGTTCGGCACGGGCCTTTTCAATAAAAGCTCCGACCTGGACAGTATAATATTGCTTCTCCTCAAGAAGTTGCTTGGCAATGCCGGCTTCAAAACTTTCCGGGTACTCGACGAGGATCTTAGTCAAAAGATCCTTGGCCTTCGACCATCGGGCCAGTTTCAGGTTGGCACGCGCCGCCTTCAGATAGAACAGCGAACGCATTTCGGAATCCGGGCGTTTCGAAAGAAGCGTGTTCGCTTCGCGCAGCGCCTGCTCATAATATCCCTGCATGGACAACGCATCGATCAATCCGACCGACGCCTTGTCTAATAGATCTCCCTCGGGCTTCTCAATAATTAACTTTTTAAAGGTCTCCTGCCCCTTGGCGTAATCCCCAAGGCGAAGTTGGCTTAAGCCCATGTAATACACAACCTGCTGCATGTCGGCCTTCGGCAGTTTTTGCGCCGCAAGCTCCTTGGCCAAAGACGCGACTTTATCATAATCCTCCTGCAGGACCGCTGCCTGAAGATCCCCCAAAGACGCCGCATGTACCGACGATACAAGGCCTAAAATAAGAACAACCGCTATAAACCACGAACGCATAATTTTCCTTTCAAATGATATACAGAATAATACCCTGACTGGAACGTATGTCAATCTTATATTAGGCGCTCGCCATGCGCGCCTTCAGATAATCTTCGATCACCTGATTATGATCAAACGCATACTGGAACTTCCTTAAATTCTCAAAGGGCACGACTTTCAGCCCCTTGGCATCGTCACCGGCCATCGGGCTCCCGACGCCTTTAGCCATAAAGACCGTGGTGATCGTATGGAATCTCGGATCGCGTGACGGGTCCGAATACGTATGGAACTGCTTTAACTCCACAAGGTCAAGCCCGGTCTCTTCTTTGGCTTCACGCCGTGCCGCTGTTTCGAGCGACTCGCCGCGGTCCACAAACCCACCCGGAAGCGCCCAGCCAAACGGCGGATTCGTGCGCTCGATGAGCACAAGCCCGTCGGGCAATTCGATCAAAATATCCGTGGTCACATACGGGCCCCAAGCCAGATCCTGGATCACATGCCGCAAATAGCCTTCCACATTCTTTTGAAAGATCCCGAACGCCTCATCATTTTGAACACAAAAAACGATCTCACGCAGCGGCGTCTTCTCTTCACGCGCCGCGCGCAGTGCCTCCTGCGTCATGATCTTGGCCGCGCCCACCAGCGGAAAAAGCCCGGTGCCACAGCCCAGCGCCGGCAACGCGACCGACGCCATCCCGGCCTCAACCGCGCGCTTCAGCGCGTTGCGCGCCGCCGCACGGATCTTATGTTCATCGGTCTTAAGATCCATCCCCATGGTCGCGGCATGGATCACATGTTTCGCCTTCAGGTTCCCGGCCTTTGTCACAACAGCTTCGCCAACAGCGATCGGCCCCTGGCCCACCGCCTCTTGTTCGATCGCCACCCCGCCCTTGTCCCGGATGGCCCTGGCCAGGCCGCCGCCCATCACAAGCTCTGTATTCGCCGGATTCACAATGGCATCAACGTCGAGATCCGTAATATCGCCCAAAATAACTTTAACGTCCGTATTGCGTACCCGCATTTAACAACCTCCGACAAGTTTTTTAGCCAATACCACAGCTTCTGCCTTTGTCTTAACCTTGCCCAACTGCTGCGCCTCTTCGACCTTCATCAATATTGTTGCAAATACCGGTCCAGGCTCAAGCTTGAATTCCTTAATCAGGTCATGGCCGCTAAGCAGGCGAACAAACGGCTTTTCTTTCTTTTTATTAAAATACTGCGCAATGAGCGGGCGGTTGATCGCATCATGATGCAGAAGGTCGTATTCCGTGGTCAGCGGCCCGCGCGTCGAACGCTGGTCTGCGAGCGCCAGAAGAATGATCGACGCCGCCTCATCTTTGGCCGCGCGCATAAACCGGTACACGGCTTTATCCGACGGGCGCTTGAAATTCGACAGATACCCGGGGCGTAAATGCAATGTCACCATATCTTCGAGCGCGTGCCGTTCCCGCACCGACAGCTTAAGTTGATATGCCACGATCCGCGCAATGCGCCGCCCCTCATGCTCATGCCCGTGAAACGATGTCCGGCCGTCCGGCTCTTTCTTTCTGGTATCCGGCTTGCCGATGTCGTGCAGCATACACGCCAGCCGCACGAGGGCCCGACGCGTATGCGCGCCGCCGACATCCTCATTCAGATACGCCTGCATATCCGGATCATCGGCAAACTCCTGAAGCAGCAGGTCAAACTGGCGGAATGTCTCCAGCGAATGTTCCCACACATTCAAGTGATGATAGCCGCCCTGCGGCACATCGCGCATAATCTTAAGCTGCGGGATCACCTCGAGCAAGAATCCGATCCCATCCATCTCACGAAATGCCGCATAGCCTTCCGGTGCGCCTAAGATCTTGAACAACTCATCGCGCACGCGTTCGATCGACACATCCCGAATGCGCCGCGCTCCTTTTTTAATGGCCGCCCGCGTTTTTGGCTCGATCCTGAATCCGAATTGAGCTTTCAGCGTAAACGCCCGCAGCAACCTGAGCGGATCTTCGGCCAGCGCTTTGGCAGATACCATCCGGACGAGCTTTGCCTTAATATCCCGACGGGCATAACGATGGCCGTCGAGTTTCGGCGCGGCATCCAAAAGCGCTTCATTAAGCCCGGCGCATAGTGTATTGACCGTAAAATCCCTTTTCGCGAGATCGCCTTTAAGTGTCGGCGCACGAAAATCTGCAAAATCATACGTCCAGATCCCATCCGTATGTTTTTTCGCCACGCGCGCACAACCCGATTCTTTATCGAGCAGGACAAAAGCCCCGCGAATCTTTTTTGCAAACGCGCGCGCCAAAACGATCGCATTCTTCGAAACCGCGAAATCCAGATCCCGGCTCGAGCGCCCTAAAAAAGAATCACGCCAATACCCGCCCACTAAAAAGAGGGAAACCCGCCGGGCTTTCGCCAGCGCCTGCAATTCAATTAACTCTGGATGTTGTTTAAGACTCGACATATCGCGCGCTTACTCTCCAAACTTATAATACTTACGCACCGGTTTGATCACCTGCCACGTACACGCCAACCCTTGCGGAAATGTCACAAGATCGCCCTTACCGAATGACACCGTTTCAAACGGCGTGCGCACCTCGACCTGCCCTTCTAAAAAAAGACAAACTTCCTTTTCGTCGTATCTCCAATCGAAGGTCGATACTTCCTTGGTCCAAATCGGCCAAGCCTGAACACCCAAGGCCTCAAGTTTCTGCGCCGATGGTTTTTCAATTAAAATGGTCAACGCGCCGGGCATGCGACCTGCCTTTCATGTTTTGCGGGAAACCAACTACTCGGAAAGGGTTGCCTGATGGAAGACTTTTTCTTCCACAAAAATAGGCGTCTGGAGGCGGATCGACAACGCAACCCCGTCGGACGGGCGGCTGTCCACCGTCACTTCCGCGCCCTCGCGGGTTTTAAGTTTCAGCTTGGCAAAGAAGGTGCCATCGATCAGGTCGTCGATCAGAATATATGACAGCTCGGCATCAAGAGACTTGATCACGGACACCAGCAGATCATGGGTCAGCGGGCGCGGCGCCTCCACACCCGAGATCTTCATCTGGATGCTTGTGGCTTCCACAAAGCCGATCACGATCGGGATCTGGCGATGCCCGCCTTTTTCCCGAAGCACAACCGCCTGGTCGTGGTTCTTTTCATCAATAATGATCTTGGCTAGTTCAACGCGGACCATGTCCCCTTTTCACATCTTTTTGGCTTTCAAGAATGCCCTTGATCTCGTTCATAAAATGGTTCACGTCCCGGAACTGGCGGTACACCGACGCAAAACGCACATACGCCACTTCATCAAGCGTATACAGCTTTTCCATGATCTGCTCGCCGATCACCGAACTTTCCACTTCGCGCTCATACTTCTTCTGGATCTCGCGCTCGATCTCAAGCACAATATTCTCGACTTGAAGCACGCTCACCGGACGCTTCTCGCACGCCTTCATCATGCCGTTAATGACGCGCGAACGGTCATACGGCTGACGGCGCCCGTCCTTCTTGATGACCAAAAGGGACACGTGCTCCACATATTCATGTGTCGTAAAACGCTTGGCGCATTTAAGGCATTCGCGCCGGCGCCGAATAGAGGTGCCTTCGGCATTCATGCGCGAATCAATGACTTTTGTTTCCTTATAATTACACGCGGGGCATTTCATGAATTACATCAACCCTTCATAGATCGGAAACTTTTTCGTCAACTCGGCCACGCCCTGACGAACCTTGTCAAGCGCCGCCGGATTATCGCGATTTAAGATCGCATCATCGATCAGGCCCGCCACCTTTTCCATCTCTGCTTCTTTCATGCCGCGGGTCGTGAGCGCCGGCGTGCCGATACGCACACCGCTCGTCACTGTCGGCGACTGCGGATCAAAGGGGATCAAATTCTTGTTCACCGTGATCTGGACGGTATCGAGGAGTGTTGCCGCGTCTTTACCCGTGATATTCTTCGGGCGAAGGTCGACCATAAATAAATGATTATCCGTGCCGCCGGAAACAATACGAAAGCCGCGCTTTTCGAGCGCGGCCGCAAACACGTTCGCATTCTTAACGACCTGCTGTTGGTAGGCCGTAAACGCAGGCTCCAGCGCTTCCTTGAACGCCACGGCCTTGGCCGCGATAATATGCATGAGCGGCCCGCCCTGAATGCCCGGGAAAATAGCGCTGTCGATCTTCTTGGCAAACTCCGCTTTACACAGGATGATCCCGCCGCGCGGCCCGCGTAACGTCTTGTGCGTCGTCGACGTCACAAAATGCGCGTGCGGCACCGGGCTCGGATGGATACCCGCCGCCACAAGCCCTGCAAAATGCGCCATATCGACAAACAAATACGCGCCCACCTTATCTGCAATGGCACGAAAACGTTTGAAATCCAATTCACGTGAATACGCCGAATATCCGGCCACGATCATTTTGGGTTTATGCTCGAGCGCGATGCGCTCGACATTATCCATATCAATGCGCTCGGTCTTAGGATCCACCGAATACGACACAACCTTGTATGTCCGGCCGGAATAATTGATCTTAAGCCCATGCGTCAAATGCCCGCCGCATGCCAGGTCGAGCCCCATGATCGTATCGCCATGGCTGAGGACCGACATATACACCGCCGTATTCGCCTGCGACCCGGAATGTGCCTGCACATTCGCGTGTTCCGCGCCAAAGATCTGCTTTAAACGCGCGATCGCCAGCGCCTCGGCTGTATCCACATGCTCACAGCCGTTATACCAGCGCGCCGACGGATATCCCTCGGCATATTTATTCGTCAGGACACTGCCGGCCGCCTCAAGTACTGCCGGAGATACAATATTCTCAGACGCAATGAGCTCTAAATTGCCCTGTTGACGTTTATGCTCAGCCTTGATCGCCGCATAGATCTCAGGATCCGCGGATTGTAGATACTTCATGCCACCCTCACTGGTTTAAACGGCTTAAAAAGTTTCTTCTCCATGTCTTTGATCTGTTTCGTGCGGCGCAAATGCCGGCCGCCCTCGAACTCCGCGGCGAGCCACGCGTCGATGATCCGAAACATTTCCTTCTCCGATACAAATTTCGCGCCGAGCACAAGAATATTTGAATTATTATGCTGCCGCGACAATATCGCCGCTTCCTTGTTATAGCATAACGCGGCATACGCGCCCGGAACTTTATTCGCCGCGATCGAATGCCCGATCCCGGTCATGCAGATGAGGATCCCGCGCGCTTTCGGGTCACCAGACACATTATTGGCCACCAAAAATGAAAACTTGGGATAATCACACGGACAATCCTCGTCGTGACTCCCCAGGTCCGCGACCTCGTGCCCCTGACGGAACAGATGTTCCCCGATCTTTGTTTTAAGCGCCACTCCGCGATGATCCGCGGCAATAAATATCTTATACCTCACGATTTTACTCCCTATACAAGCTGTTTTATCTTCTGCAAACAATCTTCAATAAGCTCGAGGCACGCCTGATACTCCACATGCGACTTGCCGATCGGATCCGGAACATCCAGGTCGCGATCGTGGCGGATCGGGCGGCTTTTAAATTCACCTACAAGATACACCCGGTGTTCCACTCCCGGCACCCGCTCGAGCACCTGGCTGCGATGGGAACGCGTCATCACAAAAATAAGATCTGCCTTTTTAAGCAGCATATTCGTGATCGGCTTGGATACATGCTCCGACGCGTCGATCTTGCGGGCTTTTAATACCGCCACCGATTCATAACTGGCACTCGTCGGGAACACAACCCCTGTCCCGGCCGAGGTGATCTCAATATCCGGCCTGTTTTTGATCATTTCCCGAAACAGGTACTCGGCCATGACCGAACGGCAACTGTTGCCGGTACACACGAACAAAACCTGCTTCTTATTCACCAGCGCATCCACGGCCGCCTGCGTAATAACACCTTCACGGATGACCGTCGGCGTGTCTTTTGTAAAATCAACGATCGTCGAAGCGGTCCCGATATCCACTTTACCGCTGTCGACCGCCAAATCCACCAGCCCGTCGAGATCGCGCAGCGCTTCCGCACATGTCGTCGGTGCCGGATTGCCTTCAAAATTCGCCGAAGGCGCCGCGATCGTGCAATGGGCATTCTGAACGATCTTAAGCGCCACCGGGTGATCCGGAATGCGAATGCCGATCGTGGCATCTTTCTTTGTCGCCGGAACGATCACCGTCAACGGCCCCGGCCAATAATGGTCGATCAACCGATACAATTTCGGCTCAGCATACGGCGTATAATTACGGATCAGCTCTTTTTGGCCAATCATGATCGAGAACGGCTTATCCTCACTGCGCTTTTTCACTTCCCGCAGGCGCTTCATCGCCTTGGGATTCGAGCAGTCCGCGGCAATGCCGTAGACCGTCTCCGTCGGAAATATGATCAGCCCGCCCTGATGCACCACCTGTGCCGCTTCCAGGATACGGTCCGGCTGAGGATCTTTTGGGTCGATCGTAATGACTTTCGTCATGCCCGCTATCCTTTAAGGATTTTCTCCGCTTGATCTTTGGAAAACTTTTCGAGCTTCTTCAACAATTTTTTATCTGAAAGAGCCAGAATACGAATGGCGACCAGCGCGGCGTTTTTGGCGCCCGGTTTGCCAATACCCACACCGGCAACAGGAACGCCCGGCGGCATCTGGATCGTGGACAAAAGCGCATCAAGCCCGTTAAACCCCATGGAATCCAGCGGAATGCCAATGACCGGAAGCTGCGTGTGTGCCGCCACGACACCCGACAGCGCCGCAGAACCACCGGCCGCGCAGATCACGACCTTTGCCCCGCGCCCCATGAGCGCTTCGGCATACGCCGCGGTCTCTTTGGGTGTGCGATGTGCCGATAAAACCTTGGTCTCATGCGCCACGCCAAACTCCGTCAGCATCTTGACCGTTTCTTCAACAACAGACATATCATTCTTGCTGCCCATCATCACAGCCACTTGAATTCTTGCCATATATACTCCGCTCATCTGTTCAGTGCTTTTTTCCCGATATCCCGGCGATACTGCGCGCCTTCAAATGAAACCTTTTCAACCGCCGCATAAACCTTCCCGATCGCCTCGGCAACACCCATGCCGAGCGCGGTCACACCCAGCACGCGCCCGCCCGAGGTTAAGATCTTTTCCCCGTCTTTTTTCGTCCCGGCGTGGAATACAAACGCCGGCGCGGACACAGCGTCAAGGCCTCGGATCTCCTTGCCCGAGGCGTAATCACCCGGATATCCGCCGGCCGCGATCACCACACAGACACATGCACGGGGATCCCATTCCAATGTCACTTCGCGCAAGCGCCCTTCAACAGCCGCGAGCATCACATCTATAATATCTGTCTTCAATCGCGGCAGCACCGCCTGCGTTTCAGGATCGCCAAAACGCGTGTTGAATTCCAAAACTTTAGGCCCCTGCGCCGTGACCATGATCCCCGCGTATAAAATTCCTTTGAATGGCGCGCCTTCTTGAGCCATGCCGTCGATCACAGGTTTTATAACCAGGCGGCCGATCTCATCCCATAGCGCAGCGGTGACCACCGGCGCCGGCGAATACGCCCCCATGCCGCCGGTATTCGGGCCTTCATCGTTATCAAAGATCCGTTTATGATCCTGCGAGGAGTCGAGCAAAATAAAGTCTTTCCCGTCGGCAACCGCCAGGATCGAGGCCTCTTCACCCACCAGAAATTCCTCGACCACAACGCGAAGGCCGGCATCCTTGAACGCGCGATCCTGCATGATCGTCTTGAGCGCATCCGTGGCCTCAGGCAAAGTGTTACAGATGATCACACCTTTTCCCGCCGCCAAACCATCGGCCTTCACCACCACCGGCAACGTAAACTTCTTCAAGCCCGCCAGCGCCGCTTCATATGTATCAAAAGAACGATAAGCCGCCGTCGGCACATGATGCCGGCGCATAAAATCTTTCGAAAAAACCTTACTGCCTTCCAGCTGTGCCGCGGCTTTCGACGGGCCAAATATTTTAACGCCCGCTTTTTCAAACGCATCCACAACGCCCAAGACGAGCGGCACTTCCGGCCCGACAACCGTAAGATCGATCTTCTTATCCCGCGCAAAATTTAAAAGGCCGACAATATCGTCAGCCTTGATGTTCACACACTCGGCAAGCCCGGCTATGCCGCCGTTTCCGGGAGCACAAAAGATCTTTTTAACTTTCAGGCTTTGTTGTATTTTCCAGCACAGCGCATGTTCCCGCCCGCCGGAGCCGATCACAAGAATATTCATGGCCTAAACCAATTCCAGCTTTTCTTTGCCGCGTTTCACAACCTCGCCGATCACGTACGACGGCATGCCCGTCTTAAGCAGTGCCTTCCGCACGCCGCTCGCGTCAGCCTTCTTCACGATCACAATAAAACCAACACCCATATTAAATGTGCGGTACAATTCGCGTTCGGCAATATCAGCTTTTTTTTGGATCAATTCAAAAATTTCCGGGATCGGCCATGTGCCTTTTTTAATACGCAGCGCCACCTGATCCGGTACGCACTTCGTGAGCTTCTCGTAAAATGCCCCACCCGTATTATGCGCCATGCCCGTGATCGCGAACTTCCCGACCAGGGGCAGAATATTCTTCACATAAATACGCGTAGGCTCAAGGATAAGCTGGGCATATTTCTTCTGCTCGGCGAGCGAGAACACTTTACGCACCAGCGAATACCCATTGGAATGAACACCGCTCGACGGCAACGCAATGATCACATCGCCTGCCCGCATTTTTGTGCCATCAATGATCTTCTTCTTATCCACAACACCCACGGTAAAACCAGCGAGATCGTATTCGTCTTCCTTATATAAGCCCGGCATTTCCGCGGTCTCGCCACCGATAAGCGCACAACCCGCCTGACGGCAGCCTTCGGCCACCCCTGCCATCACATCAACCAGAAGTTTTTTATCAACCTTACCGCATGCCACATAATCCAAGAAGAACAACGGCTTCGCGCCCACGCACAGCACGTCGTTCACATTCATGGCCACAAGATCGATCCCGACCGTGTTATGTTTTCCAACATGCTTGGCGATCAACAACTTCGTGCCCACGCCATCCGTCGAAGAAACCAAAATCGGCGCTTGATACCCTTTAGGCAGTGCAAACAGCGACCCAAAAGCTTTGGTCTTGTCCATCACGCCAGGAACGCGCGTAGACTGCACCATGCCCTTGATAGCCGACACGAACGCATCCGCTTTTTCGATATCCACACCTGCAATTTTATACGTCAGTTTCTTTTTCATACGATCACAGCAAATTCTTTTTCACATAATTCACGCCATTCTGGAACACGCGCGCGCCATCGCCGAGCGCCTTACGGTTCTCGAGGCGGGTCCAGAACGGATGCTGGGTACTGTCAAAATGCCTTTCCGGATGCGGCATGAGGCCCAAAATACGGCCCGTTGAATCTGTAATACCCGCGATATCATCGATCGCGCCGTTCGGATTGAACGGATAACTGCCGCGCTGGCCGTCCGCGCGTACATAACGGAACGCCACCTG
>JADFWS010000048.1 GCA_015234065.1 Candidatus Omnitrophota bacterium | reverse complement strand
GCTTTATTTCGGTATAGATGGTGACGCAGACCGTTTGGCGGTTTGGGTCAAGCGGGCTGATGGTACGGTCATGGAGGTGGCGCCCAATGATCTGGGTGTTTTGTACGGCTGGATGTTGGTTAATGATGTTCTTAAGGCTGATTATCCTGCCAATGGTGAGCCGAAAATGTTTTTTATTGATAAGACACAGCCGACAACAACAGGGTTGGATTTTCTGGTCAAGTATGGCAATGCTCTTGCGCAGAAACTTGGAAAGAATGTGCGTTTCGAGCTTAAAACAACACCTGTTGGAAGCAAGCATTTTGCGGATGAATACCAGAATGGAAGCCTTTTAATCGGGGTTGAAGAATCGGGTCATATTGTTATCAAGGATTTCTTTGATGACGCGGTGGGCCAGCTGCACTTTCTGTTGCGCGCATTGGCGTTAAGTGGCCGCTCGCTTAACGATACGATCTTTCAGGCCAAAGATGAGGTCGGCCGTGATTTTGGTGTCAACCTGAACGGGTGGGTTTATGAGCGCGTTAATCCAAACAAAAATGCGGCGTTTGATGAAACGTTCATGGCAAACTTTGAAAAAGGTACGCCGGATATTGCGTTTCAGCGCCTGGCAGATGCTCTTGGCGAGAGAAGTGCGGGCATTGATAAGGTTAGCATGACTACGGTCAGCCCTGACTATCGGACAGGCTCCGTTACGTTGACCGATTATGTGACGTTGAGATCTGCTGGTAAAGCTCCAAAAATTAAGCCGGCAGAAGGAATGATCGTTTCCTTTAAGAACGGGGAATGGGTTATGATCCGTGTTTCTGGAACTGAGGGCCTTGTTCGGGTTTATGTTGAGGCCGAATCGAAAGAGGCGGTAAAGACGAGCCAGAAGGCCGTTGTTCAGGCTTTTGGCGTTGAGATCAAGTTTGAGAATGCCATGACAAGTACGGATGAAGATGCGGCATACGGTGAGGTGCCTCCGGCGGCAACGTTGGAAGAGCTCCGCGGTGGTATCGACATGAACGCCGCGCAGGGGTTAACAGCGTCGGGCGATGCCGTGTCGCTCACGTTTGACCAGGCGATGATCGCGAATTTCAAACGCGGCGATTTTTCAGGCATCACGCCGGTGATTGTCAATATCGCACCGGTAACGAACCTGCAAATGCTTCTCGGAAATTGACGCCATAACCCCGGAGGTTATGGCGGTTGTTGATGTTTCGACAAAAAGCCTGTGGATATTTTCCGCAGGCTTTTTTGTGGATGCCTCCTGTTCTATGGAACAACAAAACAGAATTGTTTGCCCGCACGAGTGGGGTAAAAATCTATCGGCGATATTATTGCGTAGAAAGTTTATTGAATAAATTCTGTGCCAGGGTATTTTGAGGGTCGATCCTGAGAAGCTCTTTCAGGTAGCGCTTGGCTTCTGCGAGTTTCCCGTCCACAATTGCAATGCGGATAAGAGTGTCCAGCGTCGGAAGTTTTTCGTCGGACAGGTTGTAAAAGATCTCCAGAAGCTGGCGGGTGCGGGCATAATTCTTTCGCTCGAGATAAAGCCGCGCGAGCGATTTATACGAAAACACGAAATTCGGCTGAAGCGCGATCGCGCGCTCGAACATTTGAATCGCTTCATCTTTCCGGCTTGTATCTTTCAATAAATTACCGAGATTATGATATGCGACCGCATTCGTGGGGTCGATACTCATAGCGTTCCTGTACGCTGTTTCTGCTTGCGCAAGCCGTTTCTTATCCGCATATTCCATGCCCAGATTATTCATCGCGCGATAGTTGTGAGGCTCCACCAAAACGATCTGTTCGTAAAATCTGATCGCGGTGCGCCAATCTGTATTGCGCCATGTTGTGCGAATCCCCAGTGCCAGAAGAATAAGCACAACGGCAATGCCCAGAGGCCATTTCAAGTGCGGGCGTTGACGGGTAAGCATGCGCATAGTCCCGGCGATAGCCATTCCAACGCCGATGAGCGGAATGTAGAGAAAGTGCTCAAAGATCCGGCCGTTCACGATCACGAAAATATTGGAGTAAGGCAGAAGCGTGATCAAAAACCACGTCAGTCCAAAAGCGATCGCAGGTTCTTTGCGGCGCAGTGTCCAGATCAATAGCAAAAGTCCGGCGATGATCAAGCCGCCGCTAATAATTTCAGGGGTCCAGAAAATGCGCGGGATCTCCAGATGCCGGTCATATTGCAGGGTGGCCGGCCAGAACATAAGCCCGATGTAGGCGGGGACTGTTTGAAAAAATGCTCCGGCCCGGACCAAAATGTTGTTCATGAATTCCGGATCGTCAGGATAGTAATTGAAGGTTGTTGTAAAGCGCAGGATGGTTGCGCGCAATATCGCGTAGGTGATCGCTATGGCCAGAAAAGGCAGAAGATCAGTCAAAAGTGCCCGATAACGATTAGCGCCCAGCGCGTCGCGCTTTAATAGAATGCCGTCGCAAAGAAGGATCAAGAGCGGCAGGATGATCCCGAGTTCTTTGGACATGAGGCCAAGCGCAAAACAGGCGAGTGATGCTAAATAGCCGGCACTATTGCGTCTGTTCACAAAAAAGACAAGGCCCGCGAGCATAAAAAATAAACACAGGCTGTCGCCGAAGCTGTTGGCATAAACGACGGTTTCAGTTTGTAGCGGATGTAGGATAAAAACAAGCGCGGTGAAAAGCGCAAGCCAATGGTCTTGAAAAAGGCGTTTAAGCAAAATAAAGATCAGGACGCCATCGGCAATATGGAATATGACAGACATGATATGCCAGCCCGTGACCCAGTCCGCCCATAAGTGCCACTCGACAGCAAAAATAGCCTGCAACAGTGGGCGCCAGTAATTACTCAAGAGATGCGTTCCGGCGAGGATATTGTCGGTAAAGAAATGTGGCCAGTATTTCCAGTCTTGGATATAAATATTGTTCAGGATAAAATCATTGTCGTCCCAGAACATGGCATTATGCAGGCAATTAATATAGGCCAGAAGCCCGGACAGGGTGAGAAGAAGGACGGCATTGGTGGGTTTGGACAGCCATATTTGAATGCGCGCGCTAATCGTCATGGAAATTATTATAGAAGCATTTATTAGGAAGTAGGCTTAGAAATTGGTAAAATTAATTAATGGGTCGTCATCTTGAACGTAGTGAGGGATCTCCTGGATTGTTTTGTTTGCAGAATAAGAAATGCCGGGGATCCTTCGGCTTCGCCTCAGGATGACGTTTCGGGATGATGGTTGGGGGAGTTTTTGATGGATAAACGATGGATCATAATTATTTTAATGTGTGCTTTCTTGGCGTCTGGCTGTGATGCGCTCTATGGCGTGCTTCAGAAGCCTGGAGGCGAGGAGCATAAGAATTTGGGCGAGGTTGTCTACAACGAATACAACCCCAAGGTGGAGGAGCTGCAAAAGTTTCTCAAAGCGCTGGGTTATGCGATCAATCGTCCTGACGGCAAATTTGGGGCATCGACGCGTGAAGCGGTTGTTAAATTTCAGACGGATGAAGGGCTCAAGGCTACGCGTTTCGTGGACAATGATACCTGGGCGCGGCTTCAAACGTATGCCGACGGCCCGTTCATGCATAAGGGGCAGTTGAATTTGAAAGCGATCCAGAAGGTGCTCAGCCGGGCCGGGTATGATCCTGGAAGGCCGGACGGCATGATGGGTAATAAGACGCATGAGGCGATCAAGGCGTTTCAAAAAGACAGGAATCTTGATGCTGACGGGCATGTGGGGCCGCAGACCCTGCGCGCGCTCGCGGAATATGTCCCGAAACCGGCTGAACAATAAGTATCATCCTGAGCGGGCGAGGTGAGTGAAAGATTTTCGAGAGTATTTATTTCTGTAAACAAAGTAATGCAGGGGATCCTTCGGCTTCGCCTCAGGATGACGATGCAGGGGATCCATCACTTCGTTCGGGATGACGGAGCGCGCATGCCCCTTTTATAACTTCTCCTACCGTTCTATATTTTAATATGTTATATTTTATCATCAGGGAGAATACGACATGAAGTTCCGTTCACGCCCTTTTAGCGGGCAGGCTATTCTGGAATATCTTTTATTGACCGCGGCGGTTGTCGCGGTCACGCTGGCCGGGTTTCGTCAGGGCGGGCTTATTGATAAAGTCGGTAAAGCTTCCAACAGCTACTTCGTGACCGGATCCCGGGCGATCATGGGCGGGCGCTACGACACGTCGAAGCCGGGTTTAAATTATATAGAAGACAATCCAAATAAGATCGATGGCGGCTGGTGTGGGTGGACTACGAGCGTGAATCATACGCAGGTGCGTGAATGCGCCTGTCCGAGGCCGGCCTTTGGCGGGAAGGCGTGTGACGGGGATGCGGTCCAGATCGTGCAGGTAAACGGCCAGTGCCCCTCTAATTGGCTCCCGTGTTCTGTGAATGGATTAGCGCTGTGCCTGGATCCTAGCCAACATGAGCATTGCGGGAGTTGCAGCCCCTGCTCCTCGTCTGAGATCTGTAAACCGAATGCCCAGGGAGGGTATGGTTGCGGATGTGATAGCGGGCAAGGTTATTGTTCCAGCCTTACGGCAAATACGTGTTATGACCTTTCCGCGTCAGGTCATTGCGGTAATAACTGTGCAAACTGTGGATCTGCGCCTGCAGCGTGTTGTTCGGGCACTGCAGGCTTTGCTTGTGTGGATACAACAACCAGTACTGCCAATTGCGGTAGTTGCGGCCATGCGTGTAATGCAGGATATACCTGTGTCAATAGTGCCTGTACATGTCCGACGGGCATTGTGTGCGGCAGTGGCGCTTCCGCGACCTGTTGCGCATCAGGCGAGGGTTGTGACGGGACTAGCTGTGTGCCCTGCGCGAGCGTAGCTTCCTGGACTGAAGAATGGCAGCAAAAACAGTTCGCGGCGTGCGCTTCATGCGCTTATTTGGGTGGATGGGGGGACGATTGTAACCATAATCCGATACCAAGCTGTCCGTCTTCTGTAGTTTATGATTGCCTTGAATATAGTAATTATTCTGGAGAACAATCCTGTCCAACAGGTTGTACGAAAATTATAACAGGTTATGGGCCGAGTAACATTATAGCGCATAGCGGAAATTGTTTTGACCCTGCAGATCCCGGGATTGATCATTTCACGAGAACATATAGTTGCCAGGCGGGAGCCGGAACTTGTGTTCCGGGGACTGGGTGCACCAGTACAAGCGTTTGCAAGAGGGATACGGATGCGTGTGGAAAGCTTTGTTTGACTAATTGTTGTGTGCCGGGGACGGGATGCGATAGCGCAACGACATGCGGTATCAGCAAGGACGCTTGTGGGATTTTGTGCAGCGCCGCAACTACCGGTAGCCACTGCTGTACGCCAAATTGCACGAATAAAGCGTGTGGGTCTGATGGTTGCGGGGGGCAGTGCCCGTCATCGTGTGGAACGGGCCAGACATGCCAGAACAATCAGTGCTGTACGCCAAATTGCACGAATAAAGTGTGCGGGTCTGATGGTTGCGGGGGGCAGTGCCCGTCATCGTGCCCAACGAGTCAGTCTTGCAATAGCACTAATCAATGTTGTACACCGGGTGATTGCGCGGCAAACACGTGTTCGGCAACTTCGACGTGCAGCCAGGATGGTTCTTGCCCTAGCGGTAGCACGCCTCCGGTTTCTGTGTGTACGGACACGTGCGGCACCACTAATGTTCCCGGAACAAAGGATTGTTCTTGTTCGGATACGCAAATTGATGAAAATTATTTGTTGTTTTCAGGTGTTTCCGGAAAGGCAGGCAATCGGCAGACGATAGATTGCCAGCGCGAAGTTTCCAAAGCCCAGGGCACGGTGGTATTGGAATGTAAAAGCGGACAGTGGGCGGCTGTTAGAGGATCGTGTACTGGTTGTTACAGTCGAATCCCGTTAGGGGATACGAATGAGATTCTCGAACGAGTGACGAGCGGCAGTTATACTATATCGTTGGAGGGCCCTAATTTATATGAGGTTTCAGGCAGGGCTTATATGATGACGGGAGACGCCTTGGCGGTTGGTTTTTATGTGCCAGGGCCGACATGTATTTGTGTTAATACGCCCGGGAACACAGCTTTGCAACCATTGGGAGCGTTAATGAATGATACGGGCAAGATCCATACAAAACAACTGGCCGGGGACGCCTGTGTCAATGGCGCGATGTACGAAACAACGCAGGATCAGGATCCAAAGATCGGCACGATTCGCAGTAACAATAATAGTAGTACAGCGTGTAGTTTGAATCCAAATTGCACAGGTCCCGGGAATTGGAGTGAATATCTGCCGTGTGCTGGTGGATATACCCTTAGCACAAGCAATTCCGGTGCTGCAGGATATTTTCTGTTGAGTGTTTCTGTGGGCGCGGATAGTGGGCAGTCTTTTACGCAGATCGGTGTGAATGGGCCGACACATTATACGGCATTGGATCCCGAGAGGGGCCTTGATATGGGGATGTCTTTTCGAGCCCCGGGGTATGGATATTGGTATAATTACACACAATCCGGGAATCAAGTAACGCTGACGGATCCTAACACTAGTTTTAGGATCTTGAAAAATCATTTGCCGGTAGACACAACAGATATCAAGTATAGCGCTGGTTGTACACCAACGACAACGATTATAGGTGGCGGCACCGGCGGTGTTGGTGGCGGCACTACCGGCGCAGCGCAAAATTAAAAAGGACGCGGTGTTTTATCTGTTCATCCCGCGTTTGTCGCGGACGTAATTGCTTTTGTCCTGGGCTTTGGCGAACTTTTTAAGCTCCGCACCGATCTCGCCCACTTGCGCCACGTGATTGACTTTCTGGTTCACATTGGACACGATCCCGATCGAAATGGACATCAGCCCGGCTTTCACTTCATTGCCCTGACGGTCTTTACCGATGATGAATCCGGCGCCGCGGTCTTCGTCGGAATAAAAGCTTGGCGCTGTCGCATCAAATAAGGCAATGATCTTTTCGGAAACAGCATCCGCCACCGCATCGTCGGACGCGAACACAAAGTCGTCGCCGCCGATATGGCCTACGAACACGTTGGGCCCGCCGGCTTCTTTCGCGGCCTGGATAATGATCCGGGCTGTCATTTTGATGATCTCGTCGCCTTTTTCAAAACCGTATTTATCGTTATAAAGTTTGAATTTATCAAGGTCGCAGTATCCTACGGCAAATGGCTTTCCACTTTGGATGCGTGCCTGCAATTCGTCCATGATCGAAGCGTTCCCGGGAAGGTGTGTCAGTGGATTGGCATCGAGGTTGCGGGTCGTGCGCTTGACGATCATGTTGATGCGCGCCAACAGCGAAGCCGGCTCGAACGGCTTGATCAGATAATCATCCGCACCCGCGTTAATGCCGTTCACCATATCCTTGATGTCGCCTTTGCCGGTGAGCATGATGATCGGGATGTGCGAGAGAAGAACATCCTTGCGTAATTCTTTACACAGCTCGGGCCCGGTCATGACCGGCATCATATAATCGGTAATGATGATGTCCGGGTTGCAGGCCTGGGCCTTGGCAAGCCCTTCGCCGCCGTTATTCGCCTTGACCACGTCGAATATTTCGGAAAGCGTGAGGTCGAGGACGTCCAGGATGTCCGGGTCGTCATCGGTAATGAGGATGCGCAGTTTTTTCATGAGGACACCGTTTTCAGTTTTTTAAGTTTATCCTGCGGGGCTTCGTGTTTGAGCGGCAAGGTAAAGTGGAATGTCGTGCCGACACCTGGTTCGCTTGTTACCCACATCCTGCCGAAGTGGGCCTCCACGATATTCTTGGCAAGCGCCAGCCCGAGCCCGGTCCCTTTGACCGTCATATTGATCTCATTGTCGACGCGGAAAAATTCGTCGAAGATGCGCGTTAAGTCTTCGCGCTTGATGCCGATACCCGTGTCCGCCACCTCGAACATGATCTCTTTCTTTTCCCAGTTCGCATGGGCATTGATCGAGATGCTGCCGCCCGAGGGCGTAAATTTGATGGCGTTGCTGATCAGGTTGATAAAGACGCGTTCCACCTGGCTCTGGTCGAATTCGATCTCGGGCGTGTCGATGGGGACATTGATGCGCAGGACAACGCCCTTGTCGCGCAGCTGCGGTGTTAGCAGATCCGCGATATTGTCGAGCATGGGCTTAATGTAGTGGGCAGAGGTCTTCATTTCCACGCGGCCCGACTCGATGCGGGAAATATCGAGCAGGTCGTTGATGAGCTTGACCAAATTGTCGGAATGGGTATTGATCTTGCCCAGGCGCTCTTTTACAGCGTCGGGAATGTCGCCCACTTTTCCGGTGATGAGGATCGAGGCGTAGCCTTTGATGGATGTCAGCGGCGTGCGCAATTCGTGGGATACCGCCGAGATGAATTCACTTTTCTTTTTTGAGATATCTTCGACGTCTTTCAGCGCGCTCGAAAGTTCCTTGGTGCGTTCATTGACGCGCGTTTCCAGCACCTGGGTTGAGCGGTAAACTTGCTCAAACAGCTGGGAATTCTCGAGTGCTTGCGAGATCTGGCTGGAAAGGATCGCGATAATCTCCTCATCGCCTTCAGTGACGCTCGGCGCCTGATAGCGGTTTCCCACGATAAGGATGCCGGCAACCCCGCGCTGGGTGAGGAGGGGCGCCAGGATAAAATGTTCCATATCAAAAAGGTCAACGAGAAATGAGCGGGTCCGCTGGGAGGAGTTGAGCGATGAAAATGTGGCTCCGCTTTTTAGCGCGTGCATAAACTGCGCGTCGCCGATAAGCTTTAGCAGCGCGGCATGAAGTTTGTCGGTATTCATGTTGATCGAGCTTTTGGGCGCCAGCAGTTCTTCTTCGTCATAGGTGGCGATCAGGCTTCTGGAAAAGCCAAGCTTCTTTAAAAGCGGCTCGTCGATCTTTTTAAAGATCTCCTGTTCATCCAGGGTCATGCTGATATTGCGCGCGAGTTTTTGCAGGGTGTTCAAGCCGGAAAGGCGCCGGTCGAGTTCTTCCTGGGCTTTGTTCAGTTCGAGGTCGGTCTTGACGATCAACTTGGCCTGTTCGTCGAGCTCGTCGAAGGAAGCCATGATCTTGTCGTAGGCGTTCTTAACTTCGCGGTGGGATTCGCTTTTGCTTAACAGCAGGTATAAAATAACGCATAGGGCGGTAAATAAAAGAAAGCAGATCACACTTAAAATGGGTGTCAGATCAAAAACAGGGACCGGGTAAGCGACGCCGTTCATGGTTTATCCTATGCCCATAAGGACAATGCTCTGGTTCTGCACGTCCGTATCTTTGGTGTGTTCAATGGCGCCCGGCGGCGCTATTTCTCCGAAGGTGCAGAGCCCGAAGACCTGGGTCGTGTGGCCGACGATCTCCTTGATCAGGTGGATCTCCTGCGCTGCGCTGCGGCCAAGGATCTTGCGCCGCGCGAGCGATTCCAGGACTAAAAGGATCTTTGGCGTTTTTCCGAACATCGCATCCCGGATCATGGTCGCGGCTTCATGGGTAGAGCGGCGGCAGGCATCCTTGTCACCGATCATTAAATGGACGCGCGCGCCTTCGCGAATTTCACCCTGAGATACGATACTCCCGTCCGAAAGGATGTCAACAGGATTCCGGATGGTGTAGCGCCGCGCAACGTCTGTCGAGAGGCCGAGAGGATACAGGAGGCCGATATTTCCGAGGCCCGCACTTAGGTCTTTAGGGATCAGGTCTTTAAAATAATCTTCGTAAAGGCTTACCGCGGGTTTGTTGTCGATCATTTTAATCACGTTGCCGGAAGCGCTGGTGATGATGCGCGGTTTGCCTAAAGGCCGCCAGCCATGGGCAGAGCCGATCGCCATAGTGAGCTGCCCACTCATGAGCACCGTGGCCGCGACATCTGTTAAAAGTTCGGTATCCCAGAAGATCTTTCCCGGCGCAAGCTCCGCGTTCTCGCAGACAATGCCGCCGATGATGGGGAAAATGCGCCCCAAACCTTCCTGCAGGCCCCGCAGAAACGGCGTGTTGTTCTTTTTTATGCCGTCGATAAAATAGACCAGGCCCTGACGCTGGGCGGTTTGATGGTCGCCCATGAGGTCACGCGCAAGTTTAAAAGAATTTTCCTGCATGGGCGCCAGATTCAAGGGCGCGGTCCGTACGGTCTTAAAGAATATTTCGTCTGAAACAACCCCGAGAATACTTACGCCCTTGGCTTCAACGCGTTCGTCGGCGATGACGCCTGACGTTGTGGCACCGATCAGGCGAGTTGGTTTTAAGATCCGGTGAAGGGCGGCAAGGCCGGCGGCATCCGCGTATTCGGGCGTCGCGGTGACGATCACCAGGTCGGCGGAAGGTTGATTGAGCCGGGTCTTGACCGCAATGGCGGCTTCCTTGAAGGCCTCTTCAGGATTAAAATGATTGGAAAAGCCGATCCCGACATGAGTTGACATATGTTAATTGTATTGTGGGACAAACGGCGTGTCAATCGGTGAGAAAAAAGAAACAGGGACGGACATGGCGTCCGCCCCTGTGTAGAAAAATTATCCGATGGCGCAGGAGCCTTCTTCGCCGGTACGGATGCGGATACAGCGCGGCAGGTCGAGGACAAAGATCTTGCCGTCGCCGATCTTGCCGGTGCGCGCACCTTTAATGATCGCGCTGATCGTTTTGTCCACGAATTCTTCGTTCACCGCGATCTCGAGCTTAAGCTTGCGCAGCAGGTTCCCTGTTTCTTTCACGCCCCGGTAGAATTCGTCAATGCCCATCTGGCGGCCGTGGCCGAGCGCTTCGGATACCGTGATCAGGTTGACTTCTGCCGCGTACAATTCTTTTTTGACTTCTTCAAGGCGGTGAGGCTGGATGATCGCAATAATCAGTTTCATAATATGTCTCCTATATTAGTCTAAAATAGTATACGCCCGCTCATGATGCTGTGTCAGGTCTAATCCCATGATCTCGTCTTCCGGCTTGACCCGCATGCCGACAAGCTTGTCGACCACCAGAGAAATGACCGCCGTGCCGACGGCGCAGTAAACGACCGTAAAACAGGCCGCGATCAACTGAACCTTCAAAAGCCCGGGGTTGCCATTCAGAAAGCCGTTGGCTGCGCCGGGATTCACGGCGGTCGTGGCAAAAAGGCCGGTGGCGATCATGCCCCAGAATCCGCCCACACCATGGACGCCAAAAGCGTCGAGGGCATCGTCATAACGGAATTTCTGTTTTAGAACGCTGACCGCGAAAAAGCTTAAAATGCCGACGACAAGGCCGATGAGCATGGCAGCTCCCGGTTCGACAAATCCGCAGGCGGGTGTAATGGCTACAAGCCCGGCAATAACGCCCGAGATCGTGCCGAACATGGTGGGCTTTCCGGTCATGGCCCATTCGATCGACGCCCAGCTCACAGCCGCTGCCGCTGCCGCAAGGTTGGTCGTGACAAACGCATTGGCCGCGATCCCGTTGGCCGCGAGCGCTGAACCGGCATTGAAGCCGAGCCAGCCGAACCATAGCAAGCCTCCGCCGAGTACGACCAGCGGCAGATTGTGCAGGGTTGGTTTATTGATGCCCAGGCGCGGGCCGAGGCAAATGGCGGCGACCAAACCGGCCACGCCGCAGTTGATCTCAACGACGGTGCCACCCGCGAAATCCAGCACGCCCAGGCCTTTTAACCAACCATCGACGCCCCAGACCATGTGGCAGATCGGGATATACACGAACGTCAGCCACAGGGCCATAAAAAGAAGAAAGGATGTGAATTTCATACGCTCGACGAGAGACCCGATGATGACCGCCGGCGTGATGACGGCGAACATGGCCTGGAAGATCATGAAGGCCGAGTGCGGGATGGTCGGTGCATAATCCGGGTTGGGGTTAAGCCCGACCCCTTTGAGGTTGAGCCATTCCAGCCCGCCGATAAAGCCGTTGCCGCGGCCAAAAGCCAGGGAATAGCCGTAGATCGCCCATAAGAGAAGGACCACGCCAAGGCAGGCGAAGCATTTCATGAGGATGCCGAGGATGTTCTTGCGGCGCACCATGCCGCCGTAAAAGAACGCCAGGGCCGGCGTCATGAGCATGACAAGCCCGGCGGAAATGAGGACCCATGCGGTATCCCCGGAGTTGATAGGAAGGGCTTGTGCCATATACGGTCTCCTTGGTTATGAATAAAAAAAGCCCGGTATGCCTGACATGCATCATCAGGAATACCGGGCGACAATGCCCGTCATACGAACCCCTATAAAAAGGTACGGCCGTGAGGTTCGCGTTTGTTTTAGTGCGTCATTGCGCCAGGCCAAGAGAACAGCGCTGCCCTCTTGATGGAAAGAATAATAAATGCCCCGCGGCATTTTGTCAATCGTCACATGTGTGTTAGAATTTTTATCATGAATATCTTTCAGGTATTATTGCGTGCGTCTCGCCTGGCGGTGTCGCTCTGGGTTCCGGCGGGCCTTTTGTATTTTTCGACGCATGTTTCTTTAAGCGGGACTTTTGGGGTCCCGCTTTTTGCCGGCCGATTTTTAGACCCGGCGCTTTCGCTTTTTTTGCAGGGGGGCGTGCTTATTTGGGCGTGGGGGCTTGCGGTGGAGAATTTAAGCGGGGAAGCCCTGACAGCCAGGGTGGACAGTTTTTATATGAGCTTGAAACAGGGTTGGTGGGTTGCGCTGCTGGCATTTGTTTTGCCGATCAGCATGCATTATCTGCTGTTTGTGATCGCTGGGCGTGACGCTGTTCCTCTCGCGGCGGTTCAAGCGGGAATGAGCGTTTTTACGGCATATGGGGCGGCATGGTGGTTTGTGCACGCTCGTTACGGACGATTTGTTTCCGGCGGGATCAGGGACGTGCCATTGTCTGGGGGCTTTCTTTTTTTGGCCACATTGTTGTGGCTGGTGACCATGAGCGTGTATGTCGCGGGTATTTGGGCGGCGGGGTTTTCGTTCTTCAAGCCCTTAACCGGGTTTGCGGGTAGTTTTGTTCAAATAGGTGTTTTTACAGTATTTGCCGCAGCTTTTTTGAATACGTATCCTTTGATCGGGCGCGCGTTTGAGTCGAAAAAGACGTTGATCCTGGTGAGCCCGCGCAGTACTGGGCTTTTTATGGGGATCTTTGAAACGGTCCTTCTGCGCAGTTATCCGGCGTTCTTTGCGGTGATCCGAGCCTTAACGCCACCGGGCTACAGGGTTGTCGAATACAACCGGGTCTTTTGGGAGGGGCGTTTTGTCCGAGGGCAGGCGCTTGTCGCGATCAGTTGTTTTACGGTCAATGCGGCGGATGCCTATGGTATTGCGCGGGAGTTTAAGTGCAAAGGGGCGACCGTCGTGATGGGCGGGCCGCATGTGACGTTTTTTCCGGATGAGGCGCTGGAGTTTTGCGATAGCGTAGTGTTGGGGCCAGCAGAGAGTGTGTGGGAAGATGTGGTCAGGGGT
>JADFWS010000047.1 GCA_015234065.1 Candidatus Omnitrophota bacterium | reverse complement strand
AAGAGAAGGTTATTTTATATAAAGAGTCCGTCTTGTCAATTCCTATTTAAAGAGGCGTCCAGCCCAATGACAAATATCCTATAAACAAGCCCGGGCAGGCAACCGTTCATAAAAAACATTAATTTCCGATCACGATCACCGGTTTCTTTTTTATATCCAGCCATTTTAAAAGTTCACGCAACCTGCGCTGTTCTAACGCAACACAACCCGCCGTGGGCGCTCTTCCGTTATCACGCCAGATATGCATGAAGATGGCACTGCCGCGCCCCGGGATCACAGGGGTTGTGTTGTATTGCACAACAATGCCCGCGTCATACAATCCGTCTTCGCGCAGCATCTTTTCAAATGACGCCGCGCCCGTCGGCGTTTTAACCCACTGATTATACTGCGGTGACTTTGTGTCATCCACCCACACGTCATCCGGAAATGTCTGACGATAGGAAAGCCCCGTCTCTAAAGCCACCTCTTTACCAAACGCCGGCCCGAGCGGGAATATACCCGACGGGGTCTTCCCGTCGCCTTCATGCTTTTCATTCAAGACAGCAATGCCGCTGCGCCCCACCACGCCGGAAAATGGCCCCATGACACGATCCCACGCGCCGGATACTTTATTCTTTTCAAAGGCCGTGACCTTAACCTTAAATCCAGTGCCATCGGGCCGCACGACAACAGCCTGCGTCGAAGCACTGTCCAAAAAGTCCGGTGGCGGCACCCAGCCGCGCTGGGTCATTGTTGCGCAGGAAGACAATACACATGCCCAACATAAGATCATAATACTGCGCAACAGCCTCATGCGCCCCCCTTCATCCAATGAACACCATTTAATTTACGCGCGACCATCATGCTGGTCACATTATCGCCGACCGAATTAAGCATGGTCGCCGGCGGATCTACGATCGTTCCGATCATGGTGATCAACGGCATAGCTTCGATCGGAAAGCCGTACAACGTCACGATCAAAAGCTCGCCGAGCATTCCACCCGACGGGATCCCGCTGATGACCGTACCGCACAGGACCGCGATCACCGCGGCTGTCAGCCATGTCTGAAGGCCGGCAAAAGGCATGTGGAACACGCCAAAGAGAAAAGCGATCTTGACGATCGCGGCCAGGCACGAGCCTTCCATATGGATCGTAGCCCCCACCGGAATAATGACTTCGCGAATATCTTCAGGCACGCCGCTTTTTTGGGCCGCCGCCAAATTCACCGGGATCGACGCCACACTACTGCCCGTAGCCAATGCCGTGAGCGCTGTCTGCGGAATATTCGTCCAGAACGCTTTCAGGCCTTTTATGCCACCCGCCCAGAACACATACACCGAGAATGCGATCCCAAAATATAAGAACGCCACCGGATAATACAACTGCACCACGCGCACATATTGCCCCATAAGTTGAGGCCCAAAAACACCGACGAGATACGCAAAATAGGCACCCAGCCCCACCGGCGCGTACAACATAATAATGCCGATCACGCGCGTCATGACCTCATTACCGGCCTCAAGAAATCGTACAAACGGCTTGCCCTTCTCTCCCGAACGCGCCGCCGCGATCCCGACCAGAATAGCCATCACGATCAAGGCCAGCATATTCTTTTTAGACAAAATATCCGCAAAATCCGGCGCGGTGAACGCGCGCACGATCGCGTCCCCGGTATTCATCGCTGTTTGCGGGGCGCCACCCGGCCACGCCGGCATCACGCCCTGGAATGGCGGAAAGAAATGCACCACCCCGATCATGATACCTGAGGCGATCAGGCCTGTGAGCGTAAAAAAGACCATCATCCAGCCCATGATCCGCGCTAAACGCCGGCCATCCGTCATCACGGCGATCGCCGAGGATATGGAAAAAAACACGAGCGGCACAACCGCGGTAAAAAGCAGATTAAGAAAAATATCACCGAGCGGCTTAAGAACCGCCGCACGCTCTTTAAGGATAACACCGAGCAAAGCCCCTATTAAAATCCCACCTGCCAAAATAAGCAGTGACGCATAATTTTTGATCGCTTTAAACATACTATGCCCTCCGTAAGCTTTTATATTTGCATGGCCGGGCGCTCAACGCAAACATAATATGCGTTGTTTGGCATTCGCGTTGCTTGGCATTGCCTGCGCATCAAATAATGCAAGCGGTCCTTCGGCCTAGGACGACACAAAAAAGGCCCTGCTTTTCGGCAGGGCCTTTTTATCAAAACACCATCACTCTATATTAGCAGTGTGAGCAACCGCACTTTTTCTTGGGCTCTTCGCCGATAATCCTCATATCATTGAATGACTTGAGAATGAAGAACACCGAGATCGCAAAAAACACGACCGTAAGAAGCATATTAAGCTGATGGCTTAATTGCAGAGCGATCTCGATAGCCAGAAGGCCAAAGAGCGTCGTGAACTTGATGACCGGGTTAATGGCAACAGACGACGTATCCTTGAAAGGATCGCCGACCGTGTCACCAACAACCGACGCCGCATGAAGCTCCGTACCCTTTTCGCGCAAGTCCACTTCAACGACCTTCTTCGCGTTATCCCAGGCACCGCCGGCATTCGCCATAAAGATCGCCTGGAACAGCCCAAAGATCGCGATCGAGATCAGATACCCGATAAAGAAATACGGGTTAAAACACGCGAACGCCAGCGTTCCGAAAAGAACCGCCATGAACAGATTGATCATCCCCTTCTGCGCAAACGTCGTGCAGATCTCGACGACCTTCTTACTGTCTTCGATCGACGCCTTGTCAGAACCCTCAAGCTTGATGTTCTTCTTGATGAACTCGACCGTATGATACGCACCGGCAACAACGGCCAGCGTGGATGCGCCCGTGAACCAATAGATCATCGCCCCGCCCATGATCAACCCCAACAGAAACGGAGGATACAGGATCGACAGGAACGCGATGTTCTGTGTCAGCCCGTGCGTCAGGATCATGATGATCGAGAAGATCATCGTGGTCGCACCAACAACCGCCGTACCGATCAAGACCGGCTTCGACGTGGCTTTAAACGTATTGCCTGCCCCGTCATTCGACTCCAAGAAATGCTTACCCTTCTCGAAATCAGGCTCAAACCCGAACTCTTTTTTAATTTCGCCGGCCGGGACTTTCTCGATCAGAGAAAGCTCGTAGATCGACTGTGCATTATCCGCAACCGGGCCATACGAGTCGACCGCGATCGTGACCGGGCCCATGCCCAAAAACCCGAACGCCACCAAACCGAACGCAAACACCGACGGAGCGAGCATCAGCACATCCAGCCCCATGGTGCTCACGCGATACGCGATCGCCATCAATACCGCGATCGTTAAACCCATCCAGTACGCACTGAAATTACCGGTCACAAAACCCGCGAGAATGTTCAGTGATGCCCCGCCCTTTTTCGAAGACTCAACAATGTTCTTCACAAACGCAGAATCAGGCGATGTGAATATCTTCACCAGCTCCGGAATAACCGCGCCCGCCACCGTGCCGCACGTAATGATCGCGGCCAGCTTCCACCACATCGTGCCATCCCCCATGGTCGGGATCAGCAGATAAGACGCGGCGAATGTAAAGGCAACGGAAACGATCGACGTGATCCAGACCAGCGAAGATAAAGGATCTTCAAAATTCATTTCCTTGGCATTAATGTAACGCGCCTTCGCGATCATTTCATTGACCCAATATGAGAACGCGCTTGCGACGATCATGAGTAAACGCATGACGAACAGCCACACCAGCAACATGACCTGCACCGTCGGATCTTTCACTGCGAGCAGGATAAAGGAAATGAGCGCAACGCCTGTAACGCCGTATGTCTCAAAACCATCCGCGGTGGGCCCTACGGAATCGCCGGCATTGTCGCCTGTGCAATCCGCGATAACACCCGGGTTACGGGCATCGTCTTCTTTAATATTGAACACGATCTTCATGAGGTCAGAACCGATATCCGCGATCTTCGTGAAAATACCACCCGCGATACGCAATACCGACGCGCCTAAAGATTCACCAATCGCAAAGCCGATGAAGCACGGACCGGCATACGAAGGATCAATAAAGAGCAGAATGCAGAGCATGACCAAAAGCTCGGTCGAGATAAGAAGCATCCCGATCGAAATACCCGCCTGAAGCGGAATGGAATACACTGGATACGGAGAACCTTTGAGCGCCGCGAACGCGGAGCGGGAATTCGCCATGGTGTTGATCCTCATGCCGAACCAGGCCACGCCGTAGCTACCCGCGATACCAATAAGAGAACAGATCAGGATCATGATGACCTTGCCCGCATCCATATGACGCAGCCAGCCGAAATACGCGATCATGACCAAACCGACCAGCGCCTCAAGGATCAAAAGAAATTTTCCCTGGGTAACAAGGTACGTCTTACATGTTTCATAAATGAGCTCAGAAATATCCTTCATGCTCTTGTGGACCTGCATATTCATGATGCTCACGAACTGGACCACGCCGAACACAAACCCGAACACGCAAATAAGAATACCCCCTAAAAGAAGGCTCTTTCCGTCCACACCCAAAAACATCACGGATGCCAGATTCGGGACCACCAGGTCCGCTTCGCTGGCACAGGCAATGCCTGTTGTGAGCGCAAGGCCCAGGCCCGCCAATGTGGCCATATTAAACAACCTTTTCATCCAACTCATACTGCTCCTCCTATAATGTAAATAATAACGTTGTATGTACTTGATCGGGGAAAGCCCCCGTGAATGCTGGTCCCAAACCTTATTTTTCCATCTTGTTCACGATCTTGGAATAAACGTCCTGCGCAACGTCTATCTTCGGCATAAAGGCTTTACGCGCCTTGACCGTAAGTTTGGTCGTTGACGCATTAACCGCAATAAGGCTGACCGTAACCTGAGATCCGTTGATCGTCGCGACCAGCTGATTGCCACTCGGCAGTTCTTCAACGATCTTACCCATGATCCCGCAAATCTCTTTAGTCGAATCCCATACTTCTTCGATCGCACGCGCGGTTGTGCCTTCTACCGTGTCCGGGCTTACCACATAACCACCCACAACACCCACCGCACCCACCACAAGATACACACAACCAGACGCCCCAAAAGCCAATATCCCGCAAAGAATAAGACCTAAAAAAGAACGTAAGTATTGTGTGCGCTTAAACATAGCGATCTCCAGATTTTTTAGAATATGTCCATCCTAACATACGGACACTGGAACGTCGAGGTCATCTTTTAAAAACCCGGATCAGGCGAACAACCCCTTGAGACAGCAGGAACACAACACAAACTCCGGTCAAACCAGCCGCAACAGTCGCCACGGCGGTTGTTGTTGCAACCGGCACATGATATTGTGCCAGCGTCGACATGACATGCGCCAGGCCATCCGGAAAATTACTGGCCAGCGGGCTGATCATCGCCGCTGTCACCGCCGCACCCAAAGCACCGGCCGCCACGGCCTGTTCACGGTCTTGCCACAAAGAAGCATAACCCGTTAAAAAAGAAACCACCACAACGGTCATGCCTGCCTCGCCCAACCCGATCAGCGCATGAATACTGCCCATAGCCACGATCGCTTTATTGAGATCAACCGCTCCGGACAGCGAAATTTCCAATGCACACGCCAACGCGGCGCACACAACCGACACCCATGACGCGATCCCCAGCGCCAATCCCTGATGCACGTTCTTTTTAGATAGCATCCGCAATGCCAGCGCCGCAACGCCAGGGGCAATGATCCCCATATTCAAAATATTAGCGCCCAGCGCATTGATCCCGCCATCCGCAAAAAATACCGCCTGTACCGTCAGCACCATGGCCATGGCTACGACCGATAGCGGAAAACCAAGCAACATGACCGCCAGCGCTCCGCCAAGCAAATGCCCTGAAGTTCCGTTCTGAACCGGAAAATTCAGCATCTGCAGCGCGAAGATCATCGACGTCACGGCCGCAAATTTCATAGCCGACGGCTGATCTTCGGCTTGACGCGCAAAATATATCACCACGCCTGCGCCCGCCACTGTTAACGCCGCTGTCACCGGACACACCGCGCCATGCAACATAGAACCTGGAATATGCATAACTTCTCTCCTTTAATGTTCAACCCGCGCCCACGCTTAGATCCGTTGGCGCACGGCCTATACTTTCTAACAGCGCGATCGTGGCCGTGATCTGCTCGGCGAGCGGATCATCCTGATGCGCCCTTTTGGGATAAATATCGTATAACGGCCGTTTATCGACCGGCGTAACATTCAACATGACGGAATTCGCGCCCGCCATTAAACCCGCACGCCGCGCGTCAGGGCTTAATGTTTCAAGGCCTGTGGTGACCAGAATTTTAACCTGCGCCGGCAACGCGAAGCGCGCCACCGCGAGCGTCTGGATCAGATCCGCCATGTCTGGCGCCGGAATGTTGGCCAACGGCGTTGCCGGATGCGGCAAAAAAGGCCCCAGGCTTAACATCTCAACGTTCAATTCACCGGCCAGCTCAATATCCCGCGCCACATCTTGTTGCGTCTGGCCCGGAAGCCCGACGAGAGCGCCCGTGACGATAAGAAACCCCAGCTCATGCGCCTTGCGTATTTCTGCCAGGCGCCTCTCGAGCGTTGACCCCGGATGCAGCTTCTTAAAAAGTTCGGCATTCGATGTTTCAAACCGGAGAAGGACCCCTCGCGCCCCGGCGGCATACAGCTTTTCCAGGCCTTCCTCGCCAACTTCGCCAAAACTGACAAAGATGAGGACGCCAAATCTTTTTTTAATGGCACGGATAATGTCCGCCAACTCATCGACCGAACGCCCCGCGTCTTCACCGCTTTGAAGCACGAGCGCCTTAAAACCGTGCCCGTCCACCGCGCCCTGCACCGCGGAAAGGATCTCCTCTTTGGACAGCCGATAGCGCGGGATCTTCGTATTCCACGCCGAGATACCGCAATAATGACATTGTTCCGCGCACATATTCGAGATCTCGATGATCCCGTGCACACAGCAGGAATTGCTGTGATGCTCCTGACGGATATGATTCGCGGCTGACAACAGAAATTCTTGCTCGCGCGGATCAGCAATATTGAGCAAACCAAGTATCTCGGCCTGTGTCAGCTTTCCACCCGAAAGCGCACGCTCCATCAGCCCGCGCACATGATCATAACGCGCCGCGCCCCACGGCGACAGGCGGCTGGCCTTCTGGTCGATCTCTTTCAATTCAAAGAACAGGTCTTTCCATGTCTCAAGCGTTTTTCCCGCTTCTTCAGCGGAAACCCGTGTGATCACGAATCCGCCCTGGGCATACACATAATCACCGGCCTTAAGGTCCAAAAGCTCGCTTAACGCTTTCTTCTCTTCGCCGAAATAATCAACAATGGCATGCTTGCCGTCAAATCCTTTGACGAGCCCTGGGATCGCATAACACATACAGCTGTCTCAACCGGTAATGTCCGCGATCTGAAATTCCTTGCCTGACGCTGTCGGCGTGCCCAGAACACGGCACAAAGGGCATGACAGGTCAGACCCTCTTTTGGGGAACGGCGCCGAACATTTCGGGCATATCAGTTTCGCAGGGACAAACTGTAACACAAGCTCAGCCTTTTCGAGAATAGTCCCTTCGGCAAATTCTTCCCAGTGCAACCGCACCGACATCTCGTCAAACCCCAGAAGCTCGCCGACAAGGATCGTGATCTTCTTCGGCGCAGCGATCTTGCGGGCCGCACACATTTCTTGCGCATGCGTGATCACATGTTGGACCTGATGGGATTCATGCATGGAATTCTTCTTTCTGAAGCCCGCCGGCAGCCGCGGAATATTTCACATCCAGCGCCAGGCATTTCTTGGGGCAGACCTCTACACATAAATTGCAGGAAATACAACGCATCCGCTCAATATCCCAGGACTTCTTTTCCTTGGATACGCCGATCGCGGCCGTGGGGCAGCGGCGCTGACAAATACCGCAAAAAATACATTTCTCAACCTCTATCAAAACCTTGCCGCGCGTGCCCGGATAATATTTCTTGGGTACGAACGGATACCGCTCGGTCACCGGACGGGTGAACAAGTTCTTCACGATCAATTTGGTCATGGGTAAAAACGCCATATTATCTCTCCGCACAGCTGATACAAGGATCGATCGTTAACACGATAACCGGCACATCCGCCAGCTGACAACCCTTCAGGGTTTCTAAAAGCGGTGTAATATTCGCAAACGTCGGCGTGCGCACGCGCATACGCTGTAAAAACTTTGTGCCATTGCCCTTGGCATAATAAATGACTTCACCGCGCGGCTGTTCCGAGCGGGCAAAAAATTCGCCATTCGGCGTACCCGTCACTTTGACATCGATCGGGCCGTCGATCATTTTTGAAGCCGCACTCTCAATAAGGCCAACGGACTGGTCAAGCTCGCGGATGCGCACCTTGCAGCGCGCGTAACAATCGGCATCCTGCTCGACGATCGGCGCAAAATCCAGCGTGCCATACGATGAATAACCCATCATACGAATATCCGATGATACGCCGCTCGCGCGAAGCATAGGGCCCACCGCGCCCAGCGCCTTCGCCGAAGCCGTAGAGAGAACGCCAACGCCGCGCAAACGGTGCTGGACCGTCAGGTCGCCCAAAAAGACCTTGCCGATATCATCCATTTCCTTCTGATAACTGCGCAGCTTCTTCACGATCTCCTGCATTTTTTCAGCGGAAATATCGCGGCGTACGCCACCTACCTTGGCAGACCCGAAGATCACGCGGCCACCAGTCGTTTCTTCAATGATATCCAGGATCAGCTCTCGCAGCCTCCAGGACTGCATGAACAGGCTTTCAAACCCGAACGCATCGGCGGTCAGCCCCAACCACAATAAATGACTGTGGATGCGCGACAATTCCGACCAGACAATACGCAAATACTGCGCACGTGCCGGAACCTCGATCTTCATGACCTCCTCAACCGCAAGGCAATAGGTCATGCCGTGAATAAAACTGCAGATGCCGCAAATACGCTCCGCGACATACACAAAATCAATGAAATCCTTTTTCTCAACCAGGCGCTCGAGGCCGCGATGGATAAATCCGATACGCGGAATAGCCTCGATAACCTTTTCATCCTCGACCACCAGGTCCAGATGGATCGGCTCCGGAAGCACAGGATGCTGTGGCCCAAATGGAATGATCGTGCGTCCGCTCATGCCTTCTTCTCCTCTGCCTGCGCCGGCTGATTGAACGGCGTCTTGATCGCGGTCATATAAAAATGCCCTTTGTAGTCAACAGCCATGCCATGCACATTGATCCCGAACAGGTCGTGGATCTCATTTTCGTACAGAAATGCCGGAAGATAAACCCCGCTGATACTCGGCACGGGCGTCGAGGCATCCGGCAATGTCAGGCGCAGGCTTTTAAAGTCATACTCTTTATCAAAGGAATATTGCAGCTCGAGCGTATCCGGAAGCTTCGTGCAGCAGATCTGCACCAGACGAAACCCCTGGGCCTGATATTTCCGGGCCTTATCCATAAGTTCGCCCAGCGTTATGTCCATGATCTCTTGTGCCATATTATGCCTTCCCTGCTTTCATTGCGTCACGCTTCTTGTCGAGGAGTGCGACCGCGGCCACGGCGGCGTCGATCAACGCCTCAGGCCTGACCGCGCAACCCGGAACATAAAAATCAACCGGCACCACTTTATCCGCGCCGCCCTGGACGTTATAACATTCCCTGAAGATCCCGCCGGACGTCGCGCAAATGCCGACCGCGACCACCACCTTCGGATGAGGCATCTGATCGTAAATATTCTTCACCACCGACTTGTTCTGCTCATTGATCGAGCCCGTCAACAGCAGGATGTCCGCGTGCTTGGGATTGCCGGTATTGATAACCCCGAACCGTTCCAGGTCAAAACGCGGCATGAGCGCGGCCAGGACCTCGATATCGCAGCCGTTACAGCTTGACCCGTCGTAATGAATGATCCATGGTGATTTGGATAAAGCGCCCATGTTAACCTTTCAGCATTAAATAAAGGATATTGGCTCCGCCGGCCACGAACGCGACGCCCCAGGATGCGGCTAAAAGCCACTGCCAGCGCACGCGTGCGGAAATATTGTCGATCACCAGCTCACAGAAGAACGCCAACAGCGCCATGGCCACGCCCAAAACCGGATTCGATGCAAAAAACAGGTACACAAACCCGAGGATAAACACATATTCATACCAGTGCGCGATCTCAATCTTGGCGAGCGTCCGGCCGGAAAATTCCGTCGTGATCCCCTTGACCAATTCCTGATGCGCATGATGCGACGTGGACAAATCGAACGGCGACTTGCGGAATTTGATCGTCAAAATAAAAAAGAACGCGAAGAACACGCCCGGCAGGTCTTTGATAATGAGCGTCGGATGATGCACGATCTGCGCCACCTGAAAGCTCCGCGTCACCATATAGATACCTACCGCCGCGATCAACACCGCAGGCTCATACGACATCATCTGCAGGGTCTCGCGCTGGGCGCCGATAAAGCTGTAAGGAGAACTCGCCTTATACCCGCCGAGCACAAAGAACACGCCCGCCATCGTAAGCGCAAAGATCACCAGCAGTAAATCGCCACCCGAAAAAAACAGCACACCCGTAAAGATCGTGAACACCAGAAAGAAATCCATGTACATCTTCTGTGTCGGACGCACGACCAGGTTTTCTTTCTGCAAAAGCTTGGCAACATCGTAGAACGCCTGCCACACCGGCGGCCCGATACGCCCCTGCATCCTGGCAGTGATCTTGCGGTCAATGCCCGACAGCAATCCGCCCACGAAAGGCGCCAGCACAATAAATAAGAGTCCGCCTAGCCACCACATATTAAATGCCTCCCATCAGGACAAGGGCCACCACCAGGCAGCTGCCCAGAATCACGCCCAATCGCATAAGCTTGTCTTCACCAAAATAGTCCTGCAAATAATAATTTTTTAATTCCATGGCCTGCGACCCGTCCAGAGCATTGCGGAATTCACGTCCGCCTTCACCCTGATTCGCGCCCGCCAGATACGGCGGCACAACCCGGACGCCTTTCCCGCGATTCAACAGCGCCATGGGAAACAATGCGATCAAGCCCAGCATGATCCCCATAATGATGATATTGCCAACACCCAAATTCACCGACGTGCCATACACCACCATCATATACGGCTCGATGAACATCTTGGCCACCCATGAAAACCCGGCGCAAATAAGGACGGTCAAGCCGGCCAGAATGCCCAGCGGGATCCATTGATCCTGACTGATGCCGTCTTCAATGTTCTTGTATTCACGATCAATGATCAGCAATTTCCCAAGCCACTTGACCCAGAAAAATAACGTTGCCGCACTGCCGTAGATCAGGAAGATCGCCAAGAACGGATTATAATCCACGATCGCACGCAGAACCGCCCATTTGCTGATGAGCATCCCGAACGGCGCGAGGAACATCCCTGCAATCCCGATCTGCACCATGACCGCCATTTTCGGCATCCGATGCGCCAGGCCTGTCATATCTTCGATCAAACGGCTATGCAATTTATGCTCGATCGTTCCCACACACAGGAACAATAATCCTTTGGAGATCGCATGGAAAATAATAAGCAGAATTCCAGCCCACACCGCTTCATACGTGCCAACACCCGCGCACATAATAATAAGCCCCAAATTCGCAATGGTCGAATAGGCCAACACCTTCTTCGCATCATTCTGACTGATACAAATAAATGACCCGATCAGAAACGTGACCGCGCCCACCAATGCCACCACAAGCCCAAACGATGTCCCTGCCAGAACCGAAGCAAAGCGCAAAACAATATACACACCAGCCTTGACCATCGTACTGGAATGCAATAACGCGGAAACCGGTGTCGGGGCGACCATGGCGCCCACAAGCCACGAAGAGAACGGCAGTTGTGCGGACTTGGTAATACCGGCAAACGAAATGAGCGCCACGGGCAAGAGAACAAGCATCTTCGGCGCCATGAGCAACCGATTCATTTCAACCGTATGCACGCCTTTATACAAAAAGATAATTCCAAGAAGAAACCCTAAGCCGCCCAACAAGTTCCAACGTAAGGCCCAAAAAGCATTAGCTGTGGATTGAGTATCCCGCTTATAGCGGATCAATAGAAAGGAACACGCGGTTGTGATCTCCCAGAAGAAAAAGAGCCACAGGAGATTATTCGAAAAACAAACACCGAACATGGCTGATAAAAAGAGGAAGATCAGCGCAAAAAAGAGGGGCCGTTCATCCTGGAATTCATGATGATGATGATAAAAATCTTCCATATACCCGACCGCATACACGGCGATCAGCGTACCAATAACGCCGATAATAAGGCCCATCACCACGGAGAACGGGTCGATAAAAAGATTCGCCTCCGCGTGGATCTTGTCCCCGGCTTTAAAATGAAATGCCAGCAAAAGAGCTGCCTGAACCGCCACCAGCGCCCCAACCATCCAGTCTTTTTGCTTAAACGCTAATAATAGAAGGTAAGCAGATAATCCGACTTCCGCGATCAGCATCGCCGGCTCAACCCATTCGGCATGTGCCGGGATCATCAGGGGCTGGCCGCCCATTGGCGCCTTAAGCAAACCCAACGACGCGCCGATCAACACCACCGCGGCCGGATACACAATACCCGCAAATGGAACAACCTTGCGGTTCAAAAACGCCAATAACGCAACAACTAACGGCGCCAGGATCAAAAAGATAACAAGGGACGGGATCATAAGACAATTTTCCTTCCGTAACAAAATTTTTATAATTATATACAGCGGAAGAAAAAATGGAAGGAGATTTTCAAAATAAGACAATAACAACGGTCAAACTTTAATCAAATCTATCCTGATCAACGGATATCCAGACTGTTCTTTAACCCAGGCTTTAGCATTCGATCGAACCCAGTCAGATACCGCATAAGACGCGCCGACCTCAAAGCCCGCCTCATGGCTTTTCTGCTTTTGATCGTCAGCCCCATCCATGATCATGCGCACATCCGACCGCCCCAAAACACGGCCTTTACGCGGCTGTTCATAATCGACCCACCTTGGGATCTTCTCTTCGGCCATCTGGTCAAAATCCTGAAAAATATTCATTTTTTTACTCCTTTCTTTTTTGTTGCTGTTTTAACTATTTTCCTGGGGCTCGGCTCATGATGCGCGATCCAGGCATCAAAATAAAACCGGATCCAGTCTTCGAGCGCCTTTTCAAAGCCGATGTCATATCCGGCTTTTTCACTTTCGATCCATTTATACCGCTCGACCTCGGCCCTGATATCGGGATCCAATAAAATGTCGTCTTTACGCTGTCTGGCCATACTTAATTTCCTCCAATATAATTACACTTTACGCGATTAGTGTCTCATATGTGTGTGACAAACCCATGAACATAGTGTGAAATACGAGTGAATTCGAAAGAATTGATATTTGCAGATCCATTTTGTTGCCGAGGACGTCGCGCTATTTTTCCGGCCGTTTGCCC
>JADFWS010000046.1 GCA_015234065.1 Candidatus Omnitrophota bacterium | reverse complement strand
AAGCACATGAAGCGGCCAGATACGCAGCGCCGCAGCGACAGCCATGCCAAGAACGGCAATTACTAAAGAATAAAAACAATAAGAAAGAAATTTCTTAAAGGCCATGGCAACACTCCTGACCCGATGCACGAGAACAAAAAGCTAAAAATTCTTATTTCTCGTAAATTGCCATCTCATAATAAATTAAAATGTTCTTTCGGGCAAGCACTCATTGCCGGTGAGGGCTTAGCGGACCATGAACCCAAGAATCCCGACGATCGTGCCCAGAATACCGCCAAGCAAACCGAGGATCGAGATGGATTTCTTGCGCGTGATAAAATACAGCGAACTGAGGATCATGGCGATCTCAAGCATCCCCTCCGAAAGGTCAAAATACCGGGCCTGATGGTGCGATACCTCTCCTTCTTCTATCTTGCGATTCGCCTGATCTTTGAGGTCTTCGAGGTCTTTATCATACTTGTCTTTTTGTGCCCCATACTCTGCCAGAACTTTGGCCGCTTCCGGCTTATCCGGCGCGAGCAATTTGACCAACGAGGCATTCATCTCGAGCTGATACGCCCGGATGCGCTTGGCCTGATAATGCGACCACGCATTCGTCGACTCGTTCCCGAGGAGGATCGTCGTGGTATGCGCCCGGTGCGCGGAGATCGTAAAAATACTCAGCAATACCGCAAACAGCGATACCTGTACCGCGATCACCTTGCCCCATGAATCCTTATCCTCAACTTCCGGAATTTCAACGTCCATCACAACCCCCATTGTAGTACGGTTTTTACACTGCCCGCTGCGGCAGGCGGATCCGAAACGTCGTGCCTTCTCCGGCACGGCTGGTCACAGATATCTTCCCCTCATGCTTTTCGATGATATTATACGCCAAAGATAATCCCAGCCCGGTCCCTTTTCCGACGGGTTTCGTGGTAAAGAACGGCTCGAACACGCGCTTCGCGATCGCTTCCGGCATGCCGGACCCCGTGTCCGACACCTCGGCAATGACCGCGTCCCCGTCCATAAAAGTCCGGATGATGATCTTGCCCCGCACCGGGATCGCTTGAGCCGCGTTCACAAACAGGTTCAGGAACACCTGGCTCAATTGCTGCGGATAACAGCGCACCTTGGGAACAGGGCCGTATTCCTTCACCACGTCCGCTTTGTACTTGATCTCATTCCACGCGATATTCAGCGCGCCATGGATCACGTCATGAATATCCGCCTGTTCCCACTTGCCCTCATCTGTCCGCGCAAAACTTTTCAGGTCCATGACGATCCGCCGGATCCGCTGCATCCCGTCCAGCGATTCATCCGTCAAGGACGGAAGGTCCTCGAGGATCATACCCAGATTATTCTCCTTCTTAACCCCGGCAACTTCTTGCAACAACTGCCGCGCCTGTTCAGAACCATGCTCGGCGCCCTGCTCGCGAAGATACGCATCCACCTCTTCGTATTTCGTCAGTATCGTTTCCAATTTACTGGTATACCCCTTCAAAACATCCAGGTTGCTCATGACAAATCCCGCCGGATTATTGATCTCATGCGCAACACCCGCCGCCAATTGCCCGACCGTCGCCATTTTTTCGGACTGAAGAAGCTGTTCCTGTGCGGTTTTAAGCTGAGCCGTCCGGTGGGCCACCTCGCCCTGCAGCGTGTCCCGGTGCGCTTTCAGCTCTTTATCCCGCGCATTGATCTGCTCGAGCATCTCATTAAAACATTTCGCGAGGACACCGACCTCATCCCGGGATTGAACCTCGGCCCGCAGGGCGTAATCTTTCTTTTGGGACACCTCTGCCATCAGGCGTGACAAGCGGACAATGGGCTTAGTGAGCAGGCCCTGCAGCGTCGAAAGCAGTAACAGCGCGATACACAAAGCGAGAAAATTCGCAAAAATAATGCCGTTCATCGTCTGACGGACGCCTTCACGGACTTTCTCCGGCGACAAGCTGATCACGACCTTGCCCAGCGGCTCACCATCCATCGTGACAGGCGCCGTAACATCTTTACTTCCGGTCTCCGATTTCAGCAATGCCAGCATGACAGGAAGCGCTGTATCCGCGCCACTTTTGGAAAGAACCTTTTCAACAGCCGGCATCTTCAGATTGACACTGGCGAACAGGCTGGTCAACAGCGTCCCGCGCTGGTCATAGACGGCCGCATACACGATCTCCGGGTCATTGTTGATCTTCTTGACGATATTATCCAGCTGAATGTAATCCTTGTTAACGATCGCCTCTTTGCTGATATCCGCGATGTAGGCGCTCAAGCCCCGGCCCTTCTCCTGAAGAAATTGTTCCCACAGACGCCGTTCATTGCGCGAAATAATGACCGCCGACGTCAATGCACAGACACTGGCGACGAGCAGCACCATAACAACGAGCTTGAATCGGATGCTTTCCTGGAACCATTTCTGGATGGCAACGCGCATAAATTTTTAGGTCACTCCATGATCCTGGTCGCGGACTTTTTAAATTCAGCAGGCACATCTATGCCCAGCTTCTTGGCCGTTGTGACATTCAGATACACTTCCAGGTTCTGCGGGCCGATGACCGGAATATTGGCGGGTTTACGGCCCTTGAAGACCTCGAGCATCTGCTGTGCCGCAAGCCGCCCGATCTCGGTCATATTCACACCAATACCGATCAGCGCGCCCTCACCCACATAATCCGTCAAATGCGTAACCGGCACCAGCCCCTCTTTGAGCGCGGCACGGATAATAACCGCACACGACGCGCCGACAACGCCGCCGCCCGTTAAATAAACCGCCTCGGCCTTTCCTTTTAAGAATGCCATGGTCGAAACCGCGTCCTGCTCGCTGGCCAATGGTACCGGAATGATCTTAACGCCGCATTCCTGCGCGACATTTTCCAGGCCTTTCACCTGCGCCTCGGAATTCAAGACTCCCGGCGTATACAGGACCGCCAGGCTCTTTAACGGGAACAATTTTTTCATAGGTTCGATCACCCGGGCCATAGAAAACCCGTTGGTAACTCCGGTCAGATTATTGCCCGGCTTTTCCAAACTGGCCACAAGGCCTGCGGCGACAGGGTCATAGATCGGACAAAAAATGATCGGAGCCTCTTTGACCTCTTTGCTCATGGCCACGGCCGCATTGGTCCCCAATACCAGATACGCATCCATCTTCTGAACCGCAAAGCCCTCTGCCAACAACCGGGCCCTGGCCTTATGGCCGTGCGCATTCTCTGTAATAATCTCCATATCACCGGCGGGAAAACCATTCGCGCTCAACATCGCGAAAAACCCGCTCATATTTTCCTGATAACGAGCCTCATCACCGGACAAAAGGATCCCGATCCGTTTCTTAACACCTGGCGTTCCCGCGAGCGCCATCACCGGGACCAGGCACATCAAAAGAAAAAAACACATACCACCCAGGAACTTACGCATACCTATTCTCTCCATAAGAACTTATTCAAAGATCTTCGTCGCTTCTTTCTTCAGGCCGTCCGGGATCTGAACGCCTTTCATCATACCCACGGTCTTCAGGTTCAGCAGGATCTCGAGCTTCTCGGGCCCCTCAATAGGAATGCCGGCGGGTTTCGCGCCTTTCAAGATCATGATCGCCTGTTTTGCCGCTGTGGTTCCAGCTTCATGCGCATTCGCTCCGGCGCAAAGAATAACGCCTTTTGCGGCATAATCAACACTGGATGAGACCGTCACAATATCCTCCCGCGCCGCCGCCGCCACGATCTGCTCCACCGCATCGCCCACGACCCCGCTGCCTGTCAAAAAGACCGCTTCGACTTTGCCTTTCAAATACGGCATGACCGTCTGCACATCATTGGCGTTGGCCAAAAGCACAGGCAAAACCCTGATATTCTTTTCCGCCTCGGCCTTCTGAACATCCCTGAACTGACTTTCAGAATTCTTTTGCCCCGGAGTATAAAGGACTGCCAGATGATGCACCGGCCTGATCTGCTGCAAACGGCCGATCACTTCAGACATAGGAAAATAATTGCGGACACCCGTGATATTATTTCCAGAACTATTCAGATTGGCAACCAGGCCGCTCCCGACCGGGTCATACACCACGCTAAAAACAATAGGCCGGTCCTTGATCTCCGTCGAAAGCGCGGCCACCGCATTGGTCCCGAACCCGGCGTACAGGTCCCGTTTCTCCTGCGCAAAACTTTGCGCGATCTTCATCGCCTTGACTTTATTGCCGAGCGCGGACTCGGTTCTCACGTCCAGATCGACGCCGGAAAAACCTTCTTCTTTAAACCGGGCAAGCATGCCCTCGGCAGCCTCTTTGTACCGGGGCTCATCGCTCCACAACAGAAGCCCGATCCTCTTTTGAAGCGCTGGTGTTTCTGCCGTGCCGGCTTCGGCGCAGAACCAGCATGAACACAGCGTGATCAATCCGACAGCAACGAGCTTTTTCATGCGGACTCCTTAATAAAAAACCGCTTATTACACATAACGAACCAAGAATAACGCCGCACACAACACAGCACCAATAACATATGTCCAGAGCGTACTCGTGATAAAATATGGAAACGCCATGAGCGCGATCCCGATCGCCAGTGCAGGCCAATGGGCATTCTTTTTCCCGTACACAAAAGCCACGAGGCCAACAGCCCCGAAAATAAGCCCGCCCATGAACTGCGGCAATGAAAAACTGCCCATGCCTTATCTGCCTCCCGAAACATCACGTCACTACAAAAAAATGAAAAAACCCCTGACGCACTGCGTGCCAGGAGTTTTTTCAGAATAACACATCATGCTCTTATTTCAAGGATATCATTCCGCCTGCGAAATTCCCCTTGTTCCCGGCCTTCACGGGCAAAGCCGGTTGGGGCGCAACAGCCGGCGCTGATTTAACCTCGGTTTTGACAGGAACAACTGCCACCGCTGAGGGCGTCACCACCACCGGCGGCACCTGGACCTGCACCATATCCGCAGGTGCCAAAGATGCCGGCGAAGCCGCTTCCTTCGGCGCATCCTTCATATTCAATATCGTGACCACGCTCAGGATCGCCCCGAGGATCACGACCGCAAGCCACCGGCGCGTCGTTTTTAACTGCCTGAACAATTCCAATTCCTTGTCCGCGGCGGCATTGAGATCCCCGGCCATCTTTTTTTCCCGCAGCGCAAAAGATGCCTCGAGCTCCTTGCACAAAGCCTCATGTTTGGATTCCAATTCAACGAGCAAACTTCTTTCTCCGGCTACCGCTTCCCGTTTCAGGCGACGGCACTCCGACGCATGCCTGGCCTGCAGATCGCTGATAAGCCTCTTTTCCTTCTCGGCAAAAGATTGCTCAAGGTCACGGTGCAACCCGGCATATTTCTCTTCGATCTCCGCTAAAAATTTCTTTTCTTTTACATCCGGATCTTCAAGTGGCGGGATCAACGCGGCAGGCACAGGCGGATCCAAAAGCTGAACCGCGGCGGAGAGCTCCCCCGGCCCTTCAAACTTGACTTCCTTGTCTTTTACCATAACGGCTGCACGCATACGAACCTCTCATTTTAAATGTTTTAACTCGGGACCCTTCCTGCGCGAACCAGACAAAAAAACCCTCGCCGGATTTGTCCCGGCAAGGGTTTCGCTGTATACATCAAATTGTATGGCCTGTGTTGCCCATTGAAGGCTCCATCGTGGCACGCTTTATCAACTATTGTTATTTTAGCAACAAGCCTCTCTATTATTGTGAAATACTTTCATTATTTTTAAATCCTATACAGCATCAAATTGTCATTGTGCGCACCGAATTTGTTTGTTACAATTCTGACTTCGCGATCGTACCATCAACCTGGAGGTAACACGTAATGAGTCAGGTAACCCATCACACGACAGCGCCGGAAGACCGCATTTCCATTTCCCAAAAGATCGTCTACGGCATGGGGTCGTTCGTCAACCAGTTTGCCGGCGCGGCCATGGGGCAGCTGATCATGGTCCTCAACCTCGGGCTGGGCGTCAATCCCGCGGTCGTCGGACTGATCGGCGCTTTTCCCCGCCTGCTGGATGCTTTTTCAGACCCACTGATCGGCTACAGCTCAGATAATACCCGGACGAAATATGGACGGCGTAAACCCTGGATATTCTTCGGAGCCCTTTTTTCAGGGACCTTATTGGCGCTCATGTTCCAACTTCACCGCGGGCACAGCGAAGGATTTTATTTCTGGTATGTTTTAGGAAGTCAGTGCCTCTTTGTTATTGCTTTTGCCTGCTTTTCGATCCCGTGGCTGGCGCTTGGTTATGAAATGACCCCTGATTATCATGAACGGACACGGCTGCAGGCGTTCGCCAGCTTTTTTGCGCAACCTGTCTGGATGATCGCGCCGTGGGTATTTCTGGTCATCAGCTCAAAAGACCTCGTTTTCGAAGGCACCATCACGTTGTGGCAGCACACGCTCACCCTTTTTCCAAAATTCGTTATTCATACCGGCTTCACGGATATTGTCCATGGCGCGCGCGTTGTGGCGATCCTGGTCGGCGTATTCGTGACCGTGTTCGGCATTTTGCCCGCTTTCTTCAACAAGGAGATTTATGCTAATTTGCCCAAGCCTGAAAAGGAAAAGGGCGCTTTAAATGTGATCAAGGACATTTGGAACAACTGCCTCACCTCATTCAAATGCGGCCCATTTGTCCAGCTGTGTACCGTCACATTCCTGATCTTTAACGGCTTCATGGTCGCCTCTGCGTTTACAGCGTACGTCGTGTTCTTCTATTGTTTTGGCCATCAGCCTACGATGGATTCGATGTATCAGCATGGCGGCGCATTGCTCGGCTGGTTCGGGATGTTCAGCGCTATTTGCACGGCCTTTGGCGCCATTCCGCTGACCACATGGATCTCCACAAAACTCGGCAAGCGCAAAACCTTCCTGATCACGATGTCGCTGGCGATCTTCGGCTATGTTTTAAAATGGGTCGGATACAACCAGGAACATCCTTATTTACTGCTCATCGCGGCGCCGTTTTTGGCATTCCATTTAGGGTCGCTCTTTACGCTGGTCTGCTCCATGATCGCCGATGTCTGCGACCTGGACGAACTCCAGACCGGCACCCGCCGGGAAGGGATGTTCAGCGGCATTTACTGGTGGATACAAAAATTAGGTATGGCCGGCGCTTCGCTTCTTTCCGGCATCCTCATTAATATGACCGGCTTCAAACAGGAACTGGGCCTCGCGCAATCCGCGCATGCTTTATTTTATATGCGTGTTTTTGATGTCGGTATTCCGATCATCACTTCTTTGATCGCGATTTATGTTATTATGACTTTTGACATTTCAGAAGATCAGGCCTATGACATCCGCAAGCAATTGGAAGCAAAACGCGGCAAGACGTAATACCCACGGAAAAAGATATGGCAAAACAATCCAATACGAAGATCATCACCTCAAAACCTATTATTGTCTTCCCCTACATGGGGTATGAAAATAATAAGAAATGTGAATGGTATTTCTGGTGGACCATTGACCGCTGCAAGGCCATTGATCCTAAGCCGATCGTTGTCGTGTCCCGAGATACCATCATCCGGGGAGATGCGGCTTCTTTTATAAAAGACGCACGCTACGAAACCCTGGAAGTCATCCAAACCTGGTCGGTGGACACCTGCCAGACCTGGCTTGCCGGCTGGGGCCACGTGCTGGACAATTATCCCGAAGCGGAACGGATCGTGCAAATACCGGGAGATATTGACTTCGTGGCCGAAGACGTGGAATTCTACAATAATCTCGGGGGCTTTATTGAAACCACCAGTTCCGATATTGTGATCGGTGATTTCAGGACCGGCGACCAGTACAGCGCGAAAAGCCTTGTCGATACCTACGGCACCTATTCTCTTCTGGCGAACTGGTTCCCCGAGATCTCGCGCAGCATCAGGTCGCTGCCGCTCAACAGGCCGAGATCCGAATTTATTAATATCAAAACATCCGTACTGCGCGATCTCATTATCAATAACCGGAGTTTTGCGTACGAACAAACCCTGAACTTCCTGATCCGCTGCTGGAACTACGACGAGGCCAAATGGCGCTACAACGTATCCCCGTTTTTCCTGGGCACCCTGTCGGACAACAGGTCTTTCAGGAACTACAGGGCCTGCATCGACCAGATCGAACGGACAGAAAGAATGCTTTCTCTGTTATGGCGCGAGATCAAGGCGCCGAAAAAGACATTGAATATCGGCGATAAAGAGATCGAATATCTGCACACGGTATTCAGCAATGAATACGACAAGCTCTACACGAAATCCAAGGGTATTATGGAAACCGCCCGGACGACCCTGCGCGCGCTGCTCGGCGTGTAAACACAGGGCAATGCCGTCGAGAATATAGCCTTTCCCCGGCCTGAAAAAGCCGGGGTTTTTCATCCACAAGAAAAAATACACTTCTATACAAAATATGATAGAATTGCGGCAAAAATATCACAGGAACATAAAGAAATCATCAGAGCAATTATTTTTCCGGAGGCCCCATGATCACGTTTAACAAAAAAGTTTTAATCATCGGCTATGGCTCTGTTTCGCGCTGCACCCTGCCGATCCTGCTCAAGCTTGTTCAAATGCCCGCCCAAAATATCACGGTCATTGACTTTGAAGACAAAGCTAAAGACCTGCGGGAATTCACGGATCGCGGCATTAAATTCTTCAGGCAGAAGATCACCCCACAGAATATGGGGAAGATCCTGTCCCAGCACCTCGAAAAAGGCGGGCTTCTCATTGACCTGGCCTGGAACATCGACTGCGGCGCCATCGTCACCTGGTGCCATGATCATGAAGTCCTTTATGTCAACACTTCCGTCGAAGTCTGGGATTCTTTTGCAGAAAGATTTACAGCAACGCCTTATGAGAAATCCCTGTATCACCGCCAGATGAAATTACGGGAACTCACCAAAAGCTGGAGCAATGCCACCACATTTGTCGTGGATCATGGCGCCAATCCAGGGCTTATCTCCCACTTTGCCAAACAGGGCGCGGTCGATATTGCGCACAAACTGATCAAGGAAAATAAAGCCAAGAACCCGGCGAAGCTCGAAAAATTCATCACGGACAGCGACTTCGCCGCGCTTGGCCATGAACTCGGCGTCAAAGTCATTCACTGCTCTGAGCGCGACACCCAGATCACGAACAAGCCGAAAGAAGTTGATGAATTCGTGGGCACCTGGAGCATCGAGGGCCTGCGCGAAGAAGGCACTGCGCCGGCTGAAATGGGCTGGGGCACGCATGAAAAAACCCTGCCGCCTTTGGCATATATCCCGCCGAAGGGCCCCAAGAACCAGATCTTCCTCGCCCAGATGGGCATGAACACCTGGGTCAGGTCCTTTGTCCCCAATTATGAAATTGTGGGCATGGTCATCCGCCACGGCGAAGCGTTCGGGATCTCGGACAAATGGACGCTCCGCAAAAATGGCAAAGCCGTCTATCGCCCGACAGTCCACTACGCGTATATGCCCTGCGACGAAACGATCATGTCGCTGCACGAATTGCGCGGCAACAATTATGAAATGCAGTCCCGCCTGCGCATATTGCAGGATCACGAGATCACCTCCGGCGACGATATTTTAGGCGCGCTGCTCATGGGCCATCAGTACAATTCCTGGTGGACCGGCAGCATCCTGTCGATCGAAGAATCGCGCAAACTGGCCCCGGGCCAGAACGCGACGACCATTCAGGTGGCGCTTGGCATCATCACGGCCGCCATGTGGATGATCGAAAACCCGAATAAAGGCTTCTGCCTCCCCGACGACCTGCCGCACGACTTCGTGCTCAAGGTCTCAAAGCCGTATCTGGGTAAATTCGTATCCAAGGGATTTGACTGGACGCCGCTCAAGAACAGAAAAACATATTTTAAAGAGAATCCGGCGAACAAATTTGATCAGAAAGACCCGTGGCAATTCAAAAACTTCACATTCATAGCATAAGGTGACATGAGATGAACGAAAAGAATGGCAAGAACAATGAATGCGTGCTGTCCGAGGAAGAAAAGGCCCTCATGCAAAAACTGGCCGCCGAACATGGCACTCCGATCTTCGTGATCGACCATGAGAAGATCCGCCAGAATTACCGGGAATTCGAAGAGCATCTTCCCCGGGTTCAGGCGTATTACGCGGTCAAAGCCAACTCCAATCCAGAGATCATCAAAACTTTATACAATATCGGCGCGCGCTTCGACGTGGCATCCATGCCCGAATTCATGCTCGTGCATGAGAATATCAAAAACCTTCCCGATAAAGAACGCCAGGACTGGATCTGGGACAAGATCATCTATGCCAATACGATCAAGCCAGTGGAAACACTGGAAGCGCTCGACAAATATAAACCACTCGTCACCTTTGACAACACCGAAGAGCTGAAAAAAATAAAGAAGCACGCGCCCAATGCCGGCCTTGTTCTACGGATACGGGTCCCCAACACCGGCTCCATGGTCGAGCTGTCTTCAAAATTCGGCGCCTCTCCGGGCGAAGCGGTTGACCTGATCGATGAAGCGTTCAAAATGGACCTTGTGGTCGAAGGCCTGAGCTTTCATGTGGGCAGCCAATGCACCAATTTTAATAATTATATTCAGGCGCTGCAGCTCTCCTCGAACATCATTAAGGAAGTGGCTTCCCGCCTCGACAAAAAACTTATTATCGTCGACATTGGCGGCGGCTTTCCTGTAAAGTACGACAAGAAAGTGAAGGAATTCAAGGTCCTGGCCAAAAAGCTGAACAGCGAAATCGCCCGCCTGTTCCCGGCGGATATGCACATCCTGGCCGAGCCCGGACGCTTCATGGTCGCGGACGCCTGCACGGTTGTGGCCAAAGTCATCGGGAAGGCCGTGCGTGACGACAAGCCCTGCTACTTTATCAACGACGGGGTTTACCACACATTTTCAGGGCAGATCTTTGACCACTGCAATTATCCGGTCAAGGCGTTCAAGGAAGGCGACAAACAGATCTCGGCGGTATTCGGGCCGACCTGCGACGCTCTGGATACCATCACATTATCTGCCGAATTACCTGAACTCGATCTTCACGACCTGGTCTATGCCGAAAACATCGGCGCGTATTCCCACGCGTCATCCACGTATTTCAACGGGTTTCCTCCGGCGAAGATCATCCATATCAATCAATAATGCTTTTTCATCCCATTAAAAAAGGCGCCCTGAACAGGCGCCTTTTTTAATGAACAACATCTCACTTATCTTATTATTTCTTAACTTTCTTGGCCTTCTTTTTGTTCGCGACTTTGTCTCCCATATGCGTATCCTCCTCCCGATGTGTTGATCGGTTACGTAAAAAAATATTATACCATGATTATTTCTTTTCACGCAACAATGCGCATGGGCCGGGATCTTCGCCATAGGGGATCCGGCACAAATGAAGCCCGCCATGGATCTCGAGGCACGGCTCCCCGCGCGCATTCATGATCTTGTGCACCGGAAACGGCGTATTCCCTCCGGGAACGCACAGCTCGTATTGCCCGCCGGCCTTGATCACGCCGCGCGGCTCAATGGTCAGCCAGCCTTCCTTGGCGTCATAGCCGCGCACAATGCCTGAAAAACAAAATTCTCCCGGGTCCGCAATACCCTGATCGTATCGTTGCGCCTCATGATCCGGTTGCCCGCGCAAAAACCCTTCGGTAAAACCATGGCTGGATGTTGCCAGAATATCTCGCATGTGTTCTGCCCCGATCGTGTGCCCCGCCATCAGCGCGTCGATCGCCTGGCGATAGGCTCGGGCGATCATGGCCACGTAATACACCGACTTCCCTCGCCCTTCAACCTTAAATGAACCAATACCCGCATCACGCAGATCTTTCAAACACAAAATGCCGCACAGGTCTTTGGCATTCATCAGATACGTCCCGTTCTCATCTTCATCCACCGGAAAATATTCCCCGGGACGGGTGGCTTCGTTCAGATAAAAATTGTCTTTTAAAGGAACATACGCTTTTTCTCCCGCCGGCGCATCCTTTGTTAAAACTTTATACTGCCAACGGCAGGAATTCGTACAGATCCCCTGATTGGAATCGCGATGGGTCAGATAATTGGAAATAAGGCAACGGCCCGAATACGCCATGCACACCGTCCCGTGGACAAAGGATTCCAGTTCCATATCCGGGCAGTGCTTTCGGATCTCCATCATTTCATGGATACTGATCTCGCGCGAAAGGATCACGCGCCGGGCGCCACTCTTCTGCCAGAACTGCACCGCCGCGTAATTTATCGTATTCGCCTGGACGGATACATGAATGACTTCTTCGGGAAAATGTTCACGCATCTGCATGATCATGCCGGGGTCGGAAATGATCCAGGCATCGGGCTTGCACAAATTCAGAAGATCCTCGACGTACTTTACAAAAGCGCCAACTTTGCTGTTATGCGCAAAAATATTCGCGGTCACATAAATTTTTTTCTTAAGCGCGTGCGCGTACTGTACGGCCTCCGCCACCTGCGCCAGATCCTTGAACCCATTCTCACGCGCACGCAGCGAAAACTTGGGGATGCCCAGATACACCGCGTCTGCCCCGAACGCAAACGCAAACTTCATCTTCTCCATGTCGCCCGCAGGCATTAATAATTCAGGACGCATCAAGCTCCCCTCAAGAATTCTAACCCTCAACAAGAAACGGATAATCGGTGTACCCTTTAGAACCTGCCGCATAAAAAGTGTTCTGATCAGGAACGCTCAGCGCCGCCTTGCACGCAAACCGAGCCGGGAGATCAGGATTGGCAATAAACAGTTTCCCAAAAGCAACGGCATCTGCCTGCGCCGACCCGATTTCAGCGTCGGCTGTCGCCTGATCAAACCCTTCATTCGCGATCAATGCTCCGCCGAATATATTCTTGAGCAAAGGGCTGAGCCGGTTTTTCCCCAGTGATTCGCGCGTGCAAATAAAGGCAATACGCCGCTTGCCGAGTTCTTGTGCCACATACGCAAATGTGGCTAAAGGATCAGAATCCTTCATATCATGCGCATCACCACGAGGCGCCAGGTGTACGCCGACACGTCCAGCCGGCCACACGGAAAGAACAGCATCCGTAACTTCGAGCATAAGCCGCGCGCGATGTTCACGCGAACCGCCATAATCATCCGTTCTTTTATTCGTTCCATCCTGTAAAAATTGATCCAGTAAATATCCGTTCGCCCCATGGACCTCAACGCCGTCAAAACCCGCAGCTTTGGCATGTTCCGCGCCTTGACGATAGGCCTCGATGATCGCCGGGATCTCGCTTAATAACAAAACCCGTGGCGTAACAAATGGTTTTTCAGGACGTAACAAGCTCACATGCCCGGCCGCCGGAATAGCGCTCGGAGCGACCGGAAGCTCTCCATTCAAATACACAGGATCCGAAATGCGTCCGACATGCCAGAGTTGAAGGAATATGCGCCCACCTTTCGCGTGCACCGCCTTTGTAACTAATTTCCAGCCCTCCACTTGATCAACAGACCAGATTCCCGGCGTATCAGGATATCCAACCCCCATCGGTGTTACAGACGTAGCTTCAGTCAATATAAGGCCGGCTGAAGAGCGCTGAGCATAATACTCTGCCATCAGGGCATTAGGAACGCGCCCTTGCGACGCGCGACAGCGCGTTAACGGCGCCATAATCATACGATTAGGAAGCTGTATATCCCCGATCTTAACAGGACTCAATAAATTAAGCATATCTTCTCCAATGAACACCAAAATAATCTTCAGCTAAGCACACACCCATCCACAATCATCAGCTTCTGTCGAGGTTGGTTGCGACGGGCACCGGTTTTGTATTTTTGATTTCCGCGATTTCTTTTTCATATAAATCACCTCCCACATTCATCTGGTAATTTGTCGAAACCGCGGCAGTACGCTTACTTAAAATGTGAATACACCCGACCTTGTCGACCCCTTTGATCAAAATACTA
>JADFWS010000045.1 GCA_015234065.1 Candidatus Omnitrophota bacterium | reverse complement strand
CGCACTGGCGTGGCTTGAGAAATATTCCGTACAGCTTGGTATTCACAGCCCTGGACAGTTCTTTTGGGGAAGCGGTGCGTTATCTAGCGTCCTTGATAATGCGCCGACATATCTTAATTTTCTGAGCGCTGCGCAGGGATTATTCTATAGCGGAAGTGCGGTCCCGGGGAATTCTGGAGTTGCGGCACTTTTGGCGGATCATTCTAATTATATTCTGGCGATCAGTGTTGGTTCTGTTTTCTTTGGCGCTATGACGTATATTGGTAACGGCCCGAATTTTCTTGTCAAAGCGATCGCGGACAAAACGAATGTCAAAATGCCAAGTTTTTTTGGTTATGTATTTAAATACAGCGTACCGGTTCTTGTGCCGGTATTCGTACTTATCTGGTACGTTTTCTTTCGAATATGAGGAGGGGTATGGATAAAGATAAAAAAGATTTTATTATTAAGCGTGGAGTTCTTGGGACTGGCTTGCCCGTCGGCATTCTTATGGCTTTAACAATGGCTATGCAGGAACCCGGATTTTTATTCAGACTTCAAGGGTTTCACTTAAAGACATTTGTTTTTTCTTTGTGTATTTTCTTGCCATTATTCTTGATCGCGGGGTATTTTTGGGGCCTGATCGTTTATAAGCATACGCGTAAACATCCCTGAGTGCGGATGTTTGATGCTGGTTTTATTGTTGAGGAGAAACAGGTGAAGCGCCGTCTGATCATTTTTGACACAACGCTGAGGGAGGGGGAACAGGCTCCTGGTTGCGCCATGCTTCCGCATGAAAAGCTGGCGGTCGCGGAATTGTTGGAGAAATTAAATGTCGACGTGATCGAGGCCGGATTCGCGGCATCTTCTCAGGGCGATTTTCTGGCGATCCAGGCGGTCGCGGCCAAGATCCGAAAGCCGATCATTTCATCGCTCTGCAGAGCCCGCCGGGAAGACATTGATGCCGCGGCATTGGCGTTAAAGGATGCCCGTCAGGGGCGTATTCATATTGTCCTCGCGATGTCAGACCTTCATCTGGAGCATAAATTGAACATATCTCGCGCCCGGGCATTGGAATGGGCAACAGGCTCGGTCAAGTATGCCAGAAACCTGTCGTCAGATGTTCAGTTCACGGTTGAAGATGCGAGCCGTACAGACCGCAATTTCTTGATCAAGGCGATCAATGCTGTTATTGACGCCGGCGCATCAACAGTTAATCTGGCGGATACGGTTGGGCGTCTTATGCCCGAAGAATTTGGTGAGTTGATCAGGTTTGTCCGTGAAAAGGCAGAGCAGATCAACCGGGCGCTTCTGAGTGTTCATGTCCATGATGATTTGGGGTTGGCCCTGGCGTCAACATTGGCTGCGCTGCAGGCTGGCGCTGACCAGGCAGAGTGTACGATCAACGGTATTGGGGACCGCGCCGGGATCTGTGCCCTTGAAGAGATCGTATATGCGCTGAAAATGCGTCAGGATTATTTCTTTTCCTTACGGACAGATATCCATGAAGAGTTTCTTGTTCCCACTAGCCGGCTTGTGGCGCAGTATACAGGAACACGAATCCCTCATTTTAAGTCTGTCGTCGGGTCACGGGCCAGAAAAGCGGCATCATTTGTATAGATGTGTGCGCTTGAAATTTCTTGTTTCTTTGATTTGACAGTTAAAATTCTTTTGCTATAGTAAGTTTTCAAAAATAGATAGAAGGCAAGGGCGTCTTCTTGCTAATATAACTGGCAGGAAGACTTTTTTTATCCCGGATCCTTTAAAAGTGGTACGAGTTTGTATGGTTGAAACACCTGCTGCCGTTGCGGCAAATCCTGAATTCCCGAATATCATCAGTATGCTGGGGGAGCATTTTAAAGGCCAGCCGCTGGGCGCATTTCTTATGTCCTGGGAAAGCACGATCTATTGTGTGCTTGTCATTGGCCTGTTGAGCGCGGTTGCGTATTATGCGACCAGGCGCCGGGCGCTTGTACCGGGAATGCTTCAGAATGCGGCTGAGTTCTATGTGACGGGTGTGGATGATTTTGTGTGCAGTGTGCTGGGCCCCCGTGGGCGGAAATATACACCGTTCATCGGGACGCTGTTCATTTATATTCTGGCCATGAATTATCTGGGCCTTATTCCGTTCTTTAAATCACCGACCGCAGAATTATCCACGACCGTTGGGTTGTCGCTGATTGTGTTTGTATATGTTCAATATACGGCGCTGAAGGAGCTCGGGGTTTTCGGTTATGTGGACCATCTGATGGGAAAGCCCCGGGGCATCATGGCGCTGACCATTATTATGCCGATCTTTATGCTGGTGCTTCACCTGGTCGGAGAGCTGATCCGCCCGCTCAGCTTGTCGCTGCGGTTAAGGAGTAATATCTGGGGCGATGAAATGCTCCTGGCGCTTTTAGCGAGCAAAGGGTTGGCCGGTATTCCGATCTTGTTCATGAATTTTGTGCTGGTCGTCATGACATCTACGATCCAGGCAGGTATTTTTGCGCTGTTAACACTGATCTATTTCGCACTTATTCTGGTGCACGACGAAGAACATCATTAACTCTTAAGGAGGGTACAATGGAATACAAGGTTGCTTTAGCATTAGGTCTCCCGCTGTGTCTTGGGCTTGCGGCTCTGGGCGTCGGGATCGGTCTTGGACGTGCTGTTGGCGGTGCCATGGAAGCGCTTGGCCGTCAGCCGGAGGCCATGGGTAAGATCCTGGTTGTTATGATCACGGGTTGCGCGCTCATTGAAGCGATCATTTTTTATATGATCGTATTTGCACCCGGGCTTGTGAAATAAGTCTTTACTGACGAGGGATGAAAGGGCTTATGGAACTTTTAAAATTACTGAACGCCAACCTTGTTGTCGCGCAGATCATTTGTTTTCTATGCGTACTGTGGCTTCTAAAGAGGTTTCTCTGGAAGCCGACATTTACCATGCTCGAAGAGCGCAAGGCGCGCATTCAGGCCGAATTCAAGGTTTTGGAAGATGCCAAGAAAGATGCGGCAGATCTGAAAAAGCAGTATGAGGCTTTTCTGGCAAAAACAGAAGAAGCGGCGATGAAGCGCCTGAAAGAGATCGAGAGCACCGGAGAAGTCCGGGCGCAGGAGATCCGTGAGAGGGCGCGTTCTGAAGCGGAACGTATCGTGGAAGAGGCGCGTAAAGAAATATCATTTCAGTTCGCCAAATCGCGTGATGTGCTGAAAGGCGAGATCGTGGATATGGTCATTAAGCTGACAGAATCCATGATCCAGGAAAAGCTTTCTTTTGAAGGTGACCGCAAGATCGTTGAAGGGTTTCTAAAAGAAGTCGGAAAGACGAATGCGTAATAAGATCATCATCAAGAGGTATGCAGAGGCTTTTGTCGCATTTGCTACTCCGAGGCTCGGCATTGAGCAGATCGTGGAGGAGATGAAGGCGGTAAAGACTTTTTTCCGTGAGACGGCCGCGCTCAAGCTGTTTTTGAGGGCGCCTGATGTCCCGATCGAATCAAAGTATGCTTTCCTGGACAAGATCTTTGGGCAGGCCGGCGTATCCGTTGAAACAAGGGATTTTATCAAGTATTTGATCAGGAAACACCGGATCGAGATCCTTCAGGACGTAGCTGACCTGATCCGTGTGATGTATGCGCATGGGCATGTTCAGGATGCGGTCCTTAAGACGACCTTCCCGCTGGAGCTTGGCGCGGTGGAGCGGATCAAGGCGGCGCTGGAAAAGGTCGCCGGCAAAAAGGTGAATTTGTATCTTCAGTTGGATCCCGATCTGTTGGGCGGCGTTCAGGTTGTGATGGGAAATCACATCCTGGATGGTTCTGTCCGTCGGAACCTTCAGGAGTTAAAGAAAAAGTTGCTTAACACGCAGGTGGTATGATGAATAATTTAAAGCCCGAAGAAATTACATCCATTATTAAATCTGAGCTTGAGAATTATACGACGCAGCTCAAGACCGACTCGGTCGGCACAGTTATTCAGGTCGGCGATGCGATTGCGCGCGTGTACGGCCTGGATGATGTCATGGTCGGTGAGATCATTGAATTCCCGAACAATGTATTCGGGATGGCCGTGAACCTTGAGGAAGATAGTGTCGGTGTTATTATTTTCGGCCGGGATAATGCCGACCGCTTCATTAAGGAAGGGGATACTGTTAAACGTACCGGCAAGATCGTGGATGTTCCGGTCGGTGAGGCGCTTAAGGGGCGTGTGGTGAATGCGCTTGGTCAGCCGATCGACGGCAAAGGGCCGATCAAGACAGACAAGCGCCGCCCTGTTGAATCGACGTCGCCGGATGTTATTTCCCGTCAGCCGATCAATGCGCCGCTGCAGACCGGTATCAAAGCGGTGGATGCCATGATCCCCATCGGCCGTGGGCAGCGCGAGCTGATCATTGGCGATCGTCAGACCGGAAAGACCGCGGTTGCGATCGATGCGATCATTAATCAAAAAGGCAAGGGTGTGTATTGCGTATATGTGGCCATTGGCCAGAAGATCTCAAGTATTGTCGCTACCGCCGAGGTTTTAAAGCAGCACGGGGCGATGGAATATACGACCATTGTCAGCGCATCATCGCGCAGTACCGCATCATCGCAGTTTCTTGCGCCGTATGCCGGGTGTGCCATGGGCGAGGAATTCATGTACAACGGACAGGATGTCCTGGTTATTTATGATGACCTTTCCAAGCATGCGCAGGCGTATCGCCAGTTGTCGCTGCTTCTGCGTCGTCCGCCGGGCCGCGAAGCGTATCCGGGAGATATCTTTTATCTTCATGCCCGCTTGCTCGAGCGTTCTGCTAAATTATCCGATGCCTTGGGCGCGGGTTCTCTGACGGCGCTGCCGATCATTGAGACGCAGGGCGGCGATATTACGAGTTATATTCCGACGAACGTTATTTCAATTACAGACGGGCAGATATATCTTGAAACTGATTTGTTCTTCTCAGGGGTGCGTCCGGCGATCAATGTAGGTTTGTCTGTGTCCCGCGTGGGTGGTAAAGCCCAGGCCAAGGCCATGCGTAAGATCTCGGGTAAGGTCCGTTTGGACCTGGCTCAGTATCGTGAACTTGTGGCGTTCCTGCAATTTGGTTCTGAGCTGGATAAAGCGACCCAGGATCAGATCACGCGTGGAGAAAAGGTTGTTGAGCTGTTAAAGCAGGGGCAGTATGTTCCCCAGTCGCTGGCGCGTCAGGTCATGATCATTTACACGGGTGTGAATGGTTTTCTGGATGACCTTCCGACGGATTCGATCAAGAAGTTTGAAGTGGATTTCTTTCAGTTCATTGCGGCAAAGTATCCCGGGATCGAGAACGACATCACGACCAGCGGTGATATTACAGATGCGACGGCGGATGCGTTGAAGAAAGCGGTCACGGAATTTAAAGCGGAGTTCATTAAAAAGTAATGTCACAGCAGTTACGACACCTTAAAACGCGTATTCGTTCCATTGAGGGCACCTGGAAGGTGACCCGTGCGATGGAAATGGTGGCCATGGCCAAGTTCAAGTCCATGCAGGCACCTTTGACACGGGCGCGTGTGTATGTTCAGAAGTTGGCGTCGATCCTGGCGCATGTGGTCGGGTCAAGCGAGGAAGGGTTGTCGCATCCGCTGTTGGCAAAAACGCCCGTGGTACAAGCGGTCGGATTATTGGTGATCACGTCGGATGCGGGGCTTTGCGGCGGGTACAATGACACGCTGATCAAGGCAGCGAATAAGTTTATCAAGGCCATGCCTGGTCGAGAGGTCCGGCTGTATGTCCTTGGGAGAAAAGCCACGAATTTCTTTAAGAAACGTGAGCTTCAGCCCGTTAAAGTGTTCCCAGGATTTCATGGAAAATTAAAAGCGGATATTCACGTTCCGATCGCGGATTTCCTGTTCGAGGAATTCAGTGCCGGCAAAGTGGGTGAGCTTCATGTGGCCTACACCGTGTTTGAGAACGCAATGAAACATAAACCGGTGGTGGAAAAGTTTGCTCCGCTCGACGTGGCTCCCGTGAGTGGCGAGCAATTTATGGTGGAAGCCGGAGAAGCCGGGATCATCAATGACCTTTTGCCGATCTTTGTATCGAGCCGGTTACGGCAGATGCTGATGGAATCACTGGCGTCGGAGTATTCCGCGCGGATGGTGGCCATGAAAGGCGCCAAGGATAATGCCAAGGAACTGATGGGGGATCTTGTCCTCCAGAGAAATAAGATGAGGCAGGCAACGATTACAAAAGAGATCATTGAGATCATTTCGTCTGTCGAGGCACTGAAAGGATAATATATGGCTTTAGGTGAAATTATTCAGGTTATCGGACCTTCGGTTGATATCAAGTTTGAGCATGACGAATTGCCCAGCTTGCTAAACGCGGTAAAGGTCGAGTATCCGGAAAAGAAGATCGATCTGACCCTTGAGGTCGCCCAGCAGATCGGGAATAATACGGTTCGTTGCATTGCGCTTGGCAGTACCGATGGGCTTGTGCGCGGCATGAAGGCGCGCGATCTGTGCACGCCGATCATGGTGCCGGCCGGCCAGCAGACATTGGGCCGTATTTTTAATGTGCTTGGGGTCCCGATCGATGGAAAAGGGCCGGTGTCTGATCCTAAAAAGACGCTGCCGATCCACCGCGAGGCGCCGAGTTTTGAGGAGCAGTTGTCGATCTCGACCATTCTGCCGACAGGGATGAAGGTTATTGACCTTTTGGCCCCACTACCAAAGGGTGGCAAGATCGGTTTGTTCGGTGGCGCCGGTGTCGGTAAGACGGTTGTTGTTATGGAGTTTATTCGTACGATCGCCAGTGAGCACGGAGGCGTGTCGGTGTTCGGCGGTGTTGGTGAGCGTACACGAGAGGGTAATGAACTTCATCTTGAGCTTATGGCCTCGGGTGTTATGGAAAAGACAGCGCTTGTGTTCGGGCAGATGAATGAGCCGCCGGGTGCGCGTTTCCGTGTCGGGCTTTCGGCGCTGACCATGGCGGAATATTTCCGTGATTATGAGCGCAAGGACGTGCTGCTCTTTATTGATAACGTATTCCGCTTTGTGCAGGCGGGTTCTGAGGTGTCCACACTGCTGGGCCGTATGCCGTCGGCGGTCGGGTATCAGCCGTCGTTGGCGACCGAAGTGGCTCAGCTTGAGGAGCGTATTGCCACGACCCGTCAGGGTTCGATCACGTCTGTCCAGGCGGTATATGTTCCGGCAGACGATTTGACGGATCCGGCGCCGGCAACGGTTTTCTCGCATTTGGATGCCAAGATCGTTCTTTCACGTCAGATCGCGGAGTTGGGCTTGTATCCGGCGGTTGATCCGTTGGATTCCACTTCACGCATGCTCGATCCGCGTATTATCGGCGATGAGCATTATCGTGTGGCACTGGCAGTTCAGAAGGTGTTGCAGCGGTATAAGGATTTGCGTGATATTATTTCTATTCTCGGGATCGACGAGCTTTCTGAGGACGATAAGCTGACTGTGTATCGTGCGCGTAAAGTGCAGCGTTTCTTCTCTCAGCCGATGTTCGTGGCGGAGAATTTCACAGGCATGAAGGGGAAGTATGTGCGCCTGGAAGATACGATCCGCGGATTTGATATGATCTTGACCGGGAAACTGGATGATCTTCCGGAACAGGCGTTTTATATGGTCGGGACGATCGAAGAGGCTATGGAAAAAGCGAAAACCTTAAAGGCGGCGTAATGGCAAAGCCGTTTCATCTGACCATTATGTCTCCTGATCGTGCCATGTTTGATGCAGAGGCGACGTATCTCCATGTACCCGGAAGTGCCGGGTCCATGGGGATCCTCGCGGATCATGCATCGCTCATTTCCTCGTTAAAGCCGGGAACATTTGAGATTTATCGTACCGAAGGTGCGCCGATCCATTTCACAACGCAAAAAGCGGGGCTTGTTGAAGTGAACAGGAACAAGGTTTCTGTCCTTCTGGATGTTGTCGATGCCGAAGCCCTGACCGCGAATTGACTGATTCTTCCTTGACTTTCCTCCTGCCGTAGGGTATCTTTTAACTAGAGAAAATAGAAAAATAGGAAGGTGCCCATGTCGAACGAAAAACCGTTAACAACAGGCGAAATCGCAGATCTTTGCCATGTTCATTTAAGAACGGTCCTGCAGTGGATCCACGATGGAAAGTTAAAGGCCTACCGGACGCCGGGAAACCATAGCCGTGTCACGGTGCCTGATTTTATCGGTTTTCTGAAACAATACAATATGCCGATCCCGGAGAATCTGTCGTACAGGGGCGATACGCGCAAGATCATGATCGTGGATGATGATGCGAATATGGTGAGTTCTTTAAAGCGTTTGTTCAAAAAAGAGCCTTCATATGAAGTGGATGTGGCGTATGACGGGTTTGAGGCGGGCATTAAGCTGCTTCTGTTTAAGCCGGATATTGTTATCCTGGATATGAAGATGCCGGGAATGAACGGGATGGAAGTCGCGCAGAAGATCAAGCGCTCTGCCAATTGCGAACATACGAAGATCATTGGCATGTCTGCGTATTTTGAAGAAGGTGATAAACAGCGATTGCTCGATATAGGCGTGAATTTTTGTTATGATAAGCCGTTTAATTCAGCGGATCTTGTGGCCAAGGTTAAAGAGCTTCTTGCGAAATAATATAGTATTTTGGCAGAAAGACCGCGTACGCTGTTCATGGGCGTTCGCGGTTTTTCTTTTTTTAAAGAAATGGAATGTTTGTGAAGAAAACGGAAATTCCCGCTGTATTTTTTGAGCGTTTAAAGAAAATCCTTCCTGAGGATCTATATAGCAGTGTTGTTGAAACATATGTAGCTCCTGATCCGATCACGATCCGAGTTAATACGTTGAAATCTTCCTGTGCCGAGGTAGTGGCCCGTTTGGGATCAGAGGGCGCTGTGCTGACGCCGGTCTCGTGGAGCCATGAGGTTTTTGAAGTGACAAATATGGCAAGAGAGGTGTTGTCTGCGCATGCCTTGCTTGAGGCTGGGGCGGTGTATCAGCAGTCGTTTTCGAGCCTGTTGCCTGCCGTGCTATTGAGCCCGAAGCCGGGGGATCGTGTTTTGGATACGTGTGCCGCGCCGGGAAGCAAGACAACTCAGATGGCGGCGCTCATGAAAGGGGAAGGTTTGATCACAGCCGTTGAGGCAGTAAAAGAGCGTTTTTATCGTTTAAAGGCTGTTGTGACATTGTTAGGTGTTTCTAATATTGAATATAAGTTAATGGATGCGCGTCGTTTTGAGCCGCGTGATGGGTTGTATGACCGGGTGCTGGTGGATGCTCCGTGCAGTTCCGAAGGGCGGTTTAAGACATTCATTCCCAAGACGTTTGCATATTGGAGCCCGCGCAAGATCAAGGAAATGAGCCATAAACAAAAAGGGATACTGCTGAGTGCGTCGAGAGCGCTTAAACCCGGCGGCGAGCTGGTCTATTCCACATGTACATGCGCGCCGGAAGAGAACGAAGAGGTCGTGGACTGGTTCTTACGCAAGAATGATAGCGGGTTTATGCTGTCGCCGGCTGAATTGCCAGGCGTTGTGCGTTATCCGGCTGTTCAGGAATGGAATGGGCGGGCGTACAAGAATGATGTGTCGGCATGTGTGCGCGTATTGCCGAACGCTCGATATTCCGGATTTTTTATGGCCAAGTTCATCAAAGGATAATCTAAGAATATCTTCCTTGAGCCTCGCGGATAATGATTGTATAATCGCATCCAATTCTATGGAACAGTGTCCTAAAACAAATACAACTTTGCGGCTTCCCGTCGCGCGCGTCCCTCCTTTTGAGGGGTCGAAGAAAGTGTATCTTCCATCTAAAATCCATCCTGGGATGCGTATTCCGATGCGTGAGGTTTTGTTGTCGGCGGAAGCGGCGCATGAGGCACCGGTCCGTTTGTATGATGCTTCCGGGCCGTATACGGACACGGTCATGGTCACAGATATTGAGCGGGGCCTGTACCCGCTGCGGCGCGAGTGGCTTTTAAAGCGCAAGGCAGATGCGCGTCCGACGCAGTTGTATTATGCGCGTCAGGGTGTTGTCACCGAAGAGATGGAGTTTGTGGCGATCCGCGAAGGGCTTGAGGCGGAATTTGTCCGGGCGGAAGTGGCGGCGGGCCGTGCGATCATTCCGGCGAATATCCATCATCCGGAATGTGAGCCCATGGTGATCGGGCGGAATTTTCTGGTCAAGATCAATGCCAATATCGGGAATTCCGCGATGCGTTCAACGGTCGCAGAAGAGATCGAAAAGATGCTCTGGTCGATCCGCTGGGGCGCGGACACGGTGATGGACCTCTCGACGGGAAAGAATATTCATGAGACCCGCGAAAAGATCATTCGCAATTGCCCGACGCCGATCGGCACCGTGCCGATCTATCAGGCGCTTGAGAAGGTGGGGGGTAAGGTTGAAGCATTATCCTGGGAAGTGTACCGGGAGACCTTGATCGAACAGTGTGAACAGGGGGTGGATTATTTTACAGTCCACGCCGGGGTTTTAAAGGAATTTGTGCCGCTGGCTAAAAAGCGTATGACCGGGATCGTATCGCGTGGCGGGTCTATTCTGGCGAAGTGGATGCACTTTCATAACAAAGAAAATTTCCTGTATACGCATTTTGAAGAGATCTGCAAGATTTTAGCGCAATATGATGTGGCGTTTTCTTTGGGTGACGGCTTGCGCCCGGGATCAACACATGATGCTAATGACGCGGCACAATTTGGTGAGCTTAAAGTATTGGGGGAGTTGACCAAGATCGCGTGGAAGCACGATGTGCAGGTCATGATCGAGGGACCGGGGCATGTGCCGTTGAATAAAATTAAAGAAAATATGGATCTGCAAATGACGCTTTGCCATGAAGCGCCTTTTTATACGCTCGGGCCCCTGGTCATTGATGTGGGCGCGGGGCATGATCATTTAACGTCGGCAATAGGCGGGGCCATGATCGGTTGGCTTGGGACCGCCATGTTGTGCTATGTGACCCCGAAAGAACATTTGGCATTGCCGGATAAGAACGATGTAAAAGAGGGGATTATTGCGCACAAGATCGCGGCGCTCGCGGCGGACCTTGCCAAGGGGCATCCTATGGCGGTGCGCTGGAATGATGCCATGTCCAAAGCGCGTTTTGAATTTCGCTGGGAAGATCAGTATCGCCTGAGCCTTGATCCCGAACTTGCCCGACGATATCGCGAAGCCGCCTTTCCAAAAGACGCAACGTCCAACCGCTGTTGCACCATGTGCGGCCCGGACTTCTGCGCTATGAAGATCACCCAGGAAATCTAATTTTGACGAATCGCCAATAACCGACATAACCTCCGGGGTTGTGGCGGCGGCCTTACAGCGCTGCGAGGCGCTTGTTACAGGCTTCGAGGTCGTTGAGGATTTTGGTACGCGCGGCTTCGGATTCTTCGGACATTTGAGGGATCAGCGTGCGGTAGTACGATATGCCGTCATTTAAGTTCTGGCGGAATTCTTCGATCACCGCGTTTTTTTTATCGTCTGGCGTGGTTTTTCTGTCAGCCACGAGTTTCTCAAATTGGTCGAGATTAAGTTTTAATTCCTTGATGAACATTTCCGGGCGATTTGGAAAAGACATAATGTTGACGCGCCCATAAATATGATCGATCATTTCTTTAAGCCCAGCGGGCCGGTTAAAGTACGCAATATTCGGCCCGGGGCAGACAGCCGGAGATGTGGCATCCTTGCGGTCAATATGTTCGTTCATATACACGCCATGGCCGAGTTCGGCACAAATACAGGCTTTGGCTGTGATCTTGGCGACTTCCTTCTCGTATTCTTCCGGCGGTAGGCGCATTGCTTTTAAAGCCTCGATCTTCAGTTTTTGATAAACGCGTGAGGCTGTGCAGACCGGACTTTTTGTGAATTCAGTGTTGTTGGCTAAATGCCCGAGAATACATGGACTGCCTGGCTCTCCATGCGCAATGCGCATGCATTTTTGCATTTCGCTTAAAGAATTCCTTAAATTATTGAACGCGACATTGAGCGGAGAAACGTCGCTTAAGAACAGGTCCTGTTCACCGGCCGCCGCTAGTTTGTCGAGAGTATCTTTATCGATCTGAACAGCTTCAGGTACAAGCAGGAAGGGTGAGCCCCATCCAGTAGAGACAACGCTGTAATAACGCTTGAGGAACCGGTCTTCATTGAATGTGCCAATACCACCCTGAGCGGTAAGCCGGAATGAAATCGGGGAAGCCGGCAATGGTTTGTTTTTTGTTTTAAGAGCCTCACGCAGTGTAGCGCCGAGTTGATCGATCAATTCCTGACGCTTCTGCTTAAATTCTTCGAGGATCGGCCCCATGAGATTACCATTTCCGGCAAAGGCATGGCCGCCGCAATTAAGCCCTGATTCAACACGGAACTCCGAGACCCACAAACCTTTTTTAGCCAGAAATTTTCCCTGTGTGATAGCAGAGCGGTAGTCGCTGACTTTGAGAATAATTTCTTTTTTGAGGTTGCCGTTCGCATCCGGATAGAAATCAGCGAATTCTTCAATGTAGGTGTAAAGCCGGCGGTTAAACCCGGCGGAAAGTTCAATGCCTGAATGCAAAGTGCTCATGGCAAAGCCGCGCAGGGCGGCCAGGGCGTCAGAAAATTCTTCGGGAAGAGGGTTGCCCTGTTTGTCGACATTAGGCCGATCGAGTTTAGTCATAATATTGACTTCGATCTTGCCGGGCGTCACATTATTGCGCAGTTCTTCCTGTAAGGCAGCTTTTTCATTCTGGTCAGGAGTGGCGAGCATCCGCATGTAAAGCCCTTTAAGCGGGGAGTCGTCCGGAAGAAAATCAAAATATTTGGTAATTTCGCTGCCTTGCTCAAAAGGCGTTTTCTTAAGGTCTGCGGTCTGTTTATTGACGATGATATCAACGAGATTAAGATACGCGGTGATGCGGCGCGCGCGCCAGTCATTATCAAATTTCTTGATGGGGTCGTAGGCTTCGTTATAGCGATTGGCGTAGAATTTACGCACGTCTTCGATGAGATTATCATCGACGAGGGAAATCACGGATGAGATGCCGTATCGTGCGACACGGATCGGAGAATCTATTGTAAAACCCGTGCCCATGACGGGTATATGAAACGTATGCGGGGAACCCATGAGTATCTCCTATGTGTTCAATAATAGGGTTTTTTGCCTCAAAGACAAGCGATATTTGATCTGTATTATTTTTCTATCATGCATACAGGCTTTATATTAAAATGCATTCTCATATGAAAGACTATATTTCTATTTTGAACGGTGAAGGGGCGTTGATCGATCTTGTCGGGGAGGCCTTTGCCCTGCGCCAGAAGCATTTTGGCCGTGAGGTGACTGTGCATATCCTTAATAATGTTCAGAACGGGATGTGTCCGGAGGACTGCAAGTACTGCGCCCAGTCTGCGTCATCAGGGGCGAAGATCGAAGCGTATGCCATGAAGTCTGATGCTGAGATCCTGGCCGAAGCAGAGGCGGCGTATAAAAACGGAGCGTTTCGTTATTGCATGGTATTTTCTGGAACGGGGCCGTCAGATGAGCGTATTACGCATTTGACGTATCTGATCAAGGCTATCAAATTCCGCTGGCCGATCCAGGTCTGTGTGTCGCCGGGAGTGATTACCAGAGAACAGGCGCTTCGCCTCAAGGCCGCAGGCCTCGACCGCCTCAATCATAATCTGAATACGTCTGAGAAATATTATTCCATGATCTGCACGACCCACGGCTATGCGGATCGTTTGAACACGCTTCAGGCGGCAAAAGAGGCGGGACTGCGCGTTTGTTCGGGGGTTATTATCGGGATGGGGGAATCGCCTGAGGATGTGGTGCAGTTGGCGACAGCTTTACGTGATTATGGCGCGGATTCGATCCCGGTCAACTTCTTTATGCCGCTTCCCGGCATCGTGTTGAAAGCGGCTGTGGGTTTGCCGCCGGAATATTGCCTGCGGGTATTATGTGTATTTCGTTTTCTTAATCCGACCGCTGAGATCCGTATGGCAGCCGGACGAGAGATGCATTTGAGAAGCCTTGAGGCCATGGGGCTTTTTGTGGCGAA
>JADFWS010000044.1 GCA_015234065.1 Candidatus Omnitrophota bacterium | reverse complement strand
ATTCCTTTTTATCGCCGTCTTCATTGGTCGTCATTAAATATTTATGGCCGCCATAGATGATCTCATATTGACCGTCTCCGAGCTCCTGCCATCCCATAGACATAGCGTTCTCAAAATCCTTGTCCGACGCCATGACAGCATCTTCCGGATCGATCGCGTTCACACCCTTTGGCCTGAATTCATTGAAGATAACAACCGCTGTACGCCAGGCCTTAAGCTCCTTATCCCTTAGCTCGTTCCAACGTTTTAAAAATGCCGCATTCTGCCATTCTTTAGGCGCCGCAGGATCCTGAATAAACTGGGCCAGCGGAGTCAGCAGGTCCCTCTTGTTTTCAGACAACACACGCCCTGCCCAGCCATCCAGGTTCTCCGCCTGGACAAGCAGCCCATCCATCTGCTTCTTATAGAGCAGCAAATTATCACGAAAAGCATCCCACTCAATTCTATTAAAGGCCGCGCCCGGCTCTTTCAGGATCTCTCTGAATAAAATAATAGCCGAAGAGCCTCCCTGCAAAACAGCATCGGCCGCATGAATAAACGGCGTATACGCAGCCCCAGAGAAACCATTCCAAAAATGCTCATCCGGTTTATGAAAACCTTCTTCAACCTCATGCAATTTCGGTTCAATGGCTACGCGCCACAGCGCCTCAACCGGGAATGTGATCGTAAATCGCGCGCCCGACCACGCCGTGTCCTCTCCCGCATTTTCTGCCGTAATCGTTCCGCCGTGGCGCTCCACAATATCTTTACACAAATAAAGCCCAAATCCGCTGCCACCCGCTTTGCCATACGAGCCATTTAATTTGAACAGTTTTTCTTTTGCCTCCGGCGAAAATCCGCCGCCTTCATCGGTCACGATGATCCTGACCGCCGCCGCATCACTCTCGGTCCGGATCGTCAGCGTGCCCGGCGTGCCATGGGCGTCCATGGCCTCAAACGCATTTTTGATCAAATTCACTATGACCAGCTCCAGCTTCCTGGCATCGAGCCATACAGGCGCCAGCGTCGCATGAGGCGCGTAAACAATGCGCGCACGCTGCTGCGACGGATATTTATCAATGATCCCGGACAAAGCCGCATTCAAAACAACGGGCCGATGTTCCAGGCTTGAAAAAATATTTTTATTAGTACGGGCGCTGTCGAGCAAGTCGAATATAAATTGATCAATATCCCGAATATGCTCGATAGCCCGTTGATATTCAGGCATCGACACCACGCGGGGATCCTGTATCTTCAGAAGATCAACATGAAGCATCACCAGCAACATGCGCACTTTTTTAATATACTCAAGAAACCCATGCCAGCTATTCACGCTCCTTTGCGCTCGCGCCATCGAAAGCCGCTTGAACACATAAAACACCTGCTGCTCGGTCTTCTCGGCTGAGCGTGTCAGTTCAGGATAGGCAACATGTAACGCGGCCATCTGACCCAGCAATATCGCGACCTGATTACGGATCTCATGCGAATACAACCCGACCATGACATGCCTATCAAACGCATCCGCCGCAACCGCCACCATCGCCGGATTGGCAGGAACAACCGCTGCCTTTGATCTTATAAGGAAAATGTCACCCCCGGCCGGGATCATGGCATCGTCATGGCGCACGTCGAGTTCCATGCCAACATAACCAACGCCGCCGGAAAAATATTTCCTGGGAATGACCTCGCCAGAGAATGTGTCCCTTTCTTCACGGATCACATCAACGACGCCTTTCTTGAATGCAGCGACGTATTGGCTCCATATCTTCTCTGACACATTCGGATCATCACTATTCACGCCGCGGATCTTATTCTGATCAACATAGTCACGCAAGGGTGAACCATGGATCGCGCCCTGGATCTTACGTTTATACCATGTTGCCAGAATAAGCGCATTGGTAACCTGACGGAGCGTCGCAAAATTAGCGCCTTCATTGATTTCTTTCTCGAGAATAGGGATGACGATCGAGCGGAGGATGTTTTTTGTTAATTCGCGCGTAGAGTCGGCAAGGGTTGAGACCTGGGTTGCTTTCGTATTCAAAGGTTGCGGGGCTGGCAACGGGCTTGGGGACACGTAGCCCTGCTTTGAAATATCTGTTAGCAGGGCAACATGTCCCCCGATTGGCGTTGCGTTTTTCGACGTCGCTAAATAGTCGCTCTCGAGCATGACTTTTAATCGGGATTCAACGATATATGCGACGGATGACTTTTCATATACCACAGCTTTATCTGGAATAATCCAAACCTTATTGAACGTATCAACGGGAATATCTGTTGTGCCGTATTTTTCAGCGGCTTGCTTGTAGACCTCAGCCCAAAACTTTTTACCTGTTTCGCCCTCGGGGTACAGGAGCGATGCCGTCACCTGCTTAAGAATATAATCTTGTGCCAACAGGTCTCGGCCCATTTCGGTCTGGCCAAATTCATTCGGAATGATGCGACTTTTTTCATACGGCGATAAATTAACCCAGAGGTCTTTTTCAGGAATAGTAAGCGACGCGAGGAAATATTTAATAAAACGCTGCGCCTCATCGTAGGGGCGCGGCATCGGGTCGCTTCGACGTGCGCCTCCTTTATCCAGAATAAAATCAAAACGGAACGGATCATTGGCATATACCCTGATCCCTTTTAACATCGGTGGATCAACGGATTGGCTCAAAGCCACCATCGTGCCGGGCTCAGGAAGCACAGCGGCCCCGGCTCCTATCGATACGCCCTGCGCATACGCAGGCATAACGCTATTGGCCAGAAAGGCACCAAGAATCAATATAGATACAACTCTTTTAAACATATTTTCCCACCATTGCACACTCGAGAATGCAGGCGATCCTTTGCCCTTCGGGCTCAGGATGGCCTTAAAAACGAATCCTATATAAGTATGAATTATAAGCAGACAATAAAGAAGAGGGAAACAGGCGTTTCAAGAAAACGTTTTCTCGAAAACTTGACGAAATGTCAACAACCGCCATAACCCCGGAGGTTGTGTCGGTTATCGAAGAGGCGGCTTACGGAAGATTTTATACACAAAAAATAATCCCACAACAACAGCACAACCAAGGATCACGTAAGAAGTATATTGAACAAGCATTCGGCCGAACAACGCAAGCAGAATAAGCCTCGGCACAACGCCAATGAATGTACACGCCACAAAAGGCGCAAACGGCAGACGTGTCAGGCCAGCGGCAATAGAAAATACTTTAAACGGGATCACCGGAAGGACACGCCCGATAAGCACACTCCACGCACCATGCCGCTTCGCAAAGGCCTCAGCTTTTTCAATATGCTGCGGCGTAATAAAAATATATTTCCCGACCCGCTCGATCACGGGCCTGCCCGCAAAACGCCCGAGCGCATATCCCACCATGCCGCCGAGCGTTGACCCCAGCGTGCCAAAAAGAACGATCGACGTTAAAGAAACCCCCAGGGCGCCGGCTGCGGCGATTACGATCTCCGACGGGATCGGAATGACCGAAGATTCGAGGAACATGGCCATGAACATGCCAAAATCCCCATGATGGGCCAAAAGATCATGGAGCTGCGGCGGAAGTGTATGTGTCATCATCAATGTAGATTAACGGGAGAATGCCGCCGGGTCAAAATTAAAATGTGTTTTTATATTTCATATACACGCGGTCATCGGGCGGAAGCGTGTCCCCTGGCACTTCGCCTGCCTGCGGCAACGCCTTAAGCTCTTTTTGAACACCGAGTATGACTTTATCCGTCACGCGATATTCACTTTCAAGCATTTGCGTCACATCCCGGTTTTTCGTGTGATCCGCCGCCACAAACACGCCATACCCCACATCCATTTTCTCGCCCAGGTCTTTCGTAACCTTGACGCCCTGACGCCCCTGCTCCACCTTGTAGGAAATATTGGAAAAACCAAAAAACTCTGCCACCTGCTTCCCAGAACCGCCAAAAAAGAAATAATCCACAAAATCCGCGGCAAGTTCGGGTGTCATTTTTTGATGGCTTGCGGTGGTCCCCAACCCATTCCATTTCTTCCCGGTCGTCAACATCAGCAGCAGTTCTTCCTGTGACAAGCCCGCATCCGATGACAATGTCAGGTGCGGCTGATACCGCGTACCCTTCACAACAATATCGATCTTCACATGTTCCACCATTGATGCCGCATGAATATCCAGCTCGGGATTCCGTGTCACACCCGTAAACCTGACACGGCTTTCACTCAGCGTGACCACGGCCCGGGCAGCACGGATCCGGCCGCCGGCCAAGATCGCCAGGCCGCGCGTTTCCCAGCGCAAATGCGACGGCACCACCTCTACATCCAGGTTGATCGGAATATCCTCGAGCGTCGCCGTGCTCTGCTCCAAACGCCCCAGCGTCACCTTGCCCTGCAGCGTAAAATGCGTCAGAAAACCATTGATCGTCAGGTCCACATCATTCAATGTTCCCTTCTCGACGGAAATATCCAATACTTTGGACAGAAGGCTTTTCACATCCGCCATATCGATCGACCGCGCGTAAACATTCCCGGAAACAGCCCCATCCCGATAGACGCCTTCAAATATGACCGGTTCATTGCCGTGCAAGAAAATACGGCCATTTTCAACAGCAATCCGAAGGCCATTCAAATGGACCAGGTTCAAGGACACCTGCAACTCCTGGATACGCACCGTTGTATCCGACGGAAAATAAACGATATTACGGGCTGCGAGATGACGCACACGGATCCCTTCCAGTAAATTGCCGGAAAGCTCCTCATACTGCACTGTTCCCGCATCAAAAAAGATATGCAGCGCCTGTTGCACGGCAAAACGCGCACCCTGCGGCGTCAAAAAAAGAATGGCCAGCATCGCAAGGCATGAACACACCATGGATACAAACATAATGGCGAGAAACATTCTTTTGCGCATGTGCATATGGTATGGAAAAATATTAAAAGGTCAAGTGGCGGCTAATGTGCCGCAACCGGTGCAGCAGCATATTTCGGCCGGCGCATCAGCGCAACGAGCGGCACGATACACAAAAGAAGAATGGTGCAAAGATAAAACACATCCACAAACGACATGAGGCTCGCCTGGCGTAGCGCATTCTGATAGATCACGCCGTCCGCCGCTTTCACTGAATGGCCCGCCTGCGGCATAGCTGCGATCTTCATGACCGCGTGCTGATAATTCATATTATAAGGATTAGCCTGCTCGAGATACCTCGCCTGATGCACCTGCGCCTGACGCGCCAGAATCGTCGTAATGAACGCCACGCCAAAACTGCCGCCGAGGTTGCGCAGTAAATTATAAATCGCCGCCGCATTCCCCATTTCCGACCTCGGGACACTCGACAAAGTCAGGTTCGTCAGCGTGATAAATACACAGCCCATTCCAATACCCATGACCACGCGCGCCCACACGACAAAACTGAAATCCACGCCCAGCGAAAGCCCGGTCAGCATCCAGGTCGAACCCGCCGTGGTCAGCAAACCAGCGATCAAAAGTGTCTTCGGGCTAATTTTAGTCACCAATTTTCCTGCGATCGGCATCACAACCAGCATCGGAATACTGCCCACCGCCAGCGCCAGCCCGGCCAGATACGCGGTATATCCCATCATCCCCTGCATAAAGATCGGCAACGCCACAATGCTTCCAAACAAAACAAAGAACGCCATGAACATGGTCAAGTTCCCGGCGGTAAATGCAGCGTTTTTGAAAATACGCAAATTGACAACCGGCTCCTTTACCACCATCTCAACGATCACAAACAGGATAAGCGCTACGGCGGATATGATCGCCAGTGTCAGAATAAATGGTGAATTGAACCAATCTTCCTGCTGGCCCTTGTCCAGGACCACCTGAAGGCAACCCAGCCCGACCCCAAGGAGCATGAGCCCCCAATAATCGATCCGGTCCAAAGACACGCGGTTCAAATACGGCGGGTCCTTGATGATCGCGGCAATAGAAATGACCGAAATGATCCCGATGGGAATATTAATAAAGAAGATCCAGTTCCACGACCAGTTATCCGTGATCCATCCGCCGAGCACAGGGCCCAGGATCGGTGCAAAAATAACACCGATGCCGAACACCGCCATGGCCATGCCGTGCTCTTTGGGCGGGAACGTCTCCAGAAGAATACTCTGCGAGATCGGCTGAAGTGCGCCGCCACCGATCCCCTGCAACACGCGAAAGAAGATCAGCGCCGGCAAACTCCACGCCAAGCCGCACAACAGCGAACTCACCGTAAAAAGAATGATCGAAAATAACAGATACCGCTTGCGGCCAAACACACGCGACAGCCAGCCCGAGATCGGAATAATGATCGCGTTGGACACTAGATACGACGTGATCGCCCAGGTCGCCTCATCCACACCGGCGGATAAACTGCCGCGGATATGGTCGAGCGCCACATTCACGACCGAGGTATCCACAACCTCAATAAATGTAGGCACAATGACGATCAGCGCAATGAGCCACTTATTAACAGACCGTATCCCATCCACAGGGCTATTCCTTTATCCTGATCTTCGCGACCACCGACATGCCAACGCGCAGCACATGCTCATCGTCGCGGTCGAGCACGATCTTCACCGGCACGCGCTGAACCACCTTCACATAATTCCCGAGCGCATTCTCCGGCGGAAATAACGAAAAGGCAGCGCCTGTCCCGGCCATCAGGCTTTGCACCTTGCCCTTGAACACATGCCCGGGATACACATCAACCGTGGCTTCAGCCGCTTGTCCCGGCTTAACTTTTTCCAACTGTGTTTCCTTATAGTTTGCGGTCACCCACACATCCCCCAGAGCCACAACAGCCATGAGCGGCTGGCCCGCCTGGACCTGATTGCCCTCTTCCGCCGCTTTACGTGTTATAAACCCGTCGGCAGGCGCAACGATCTCGGTATAACTTAAATTCAGCCTTGCTGTTTCAAGCGACGCCTCACGCTGCTGGATCAATGAGCGCTCAAGGTCCATATACGCTTTGGCCTGGATGATCTGTTCCTTTGCCGCCTTCACCTGCGCTTTAGCCAGATCGCGATTGGTTTGCGCTTTCTCAAGCTTCTCTTTGGTAAGCGCTCCCTCGGCAAATAAGCGCTCAGCGCGTCCGGCATCAAGTAACGCCTGTTTCAATGTTGTTTCCTGGATCTCAACCTGCGCTTCAGCGCCGCTGACTTTAGCCTCGGCATCACTCAAGCGCGCCTTCTCCGCATTCAGCGCCGCGTCCGCCTCATCCACTTTGACACGATAGTCTGCGGCATCGATCTTTGCCAGCACATCCCCGACATGAACCATTTGATTGTCAGCTACCAGGATCTTTTTAACTGTACCCGGCACTTTAGGCGCGATCTGATGAATGCGCCCGTCAATATACGCATCATCCGTCGACACATACCCCATACCCTGGATATAGCACACCACTCCGGCGCCCAATACAAACGCCGCGATGACAGCACCTATCATTCTTTTCATACCGCTTTTCCCGTTCCCGTTCGATTCACTGGCCATATCTATTCCCCTTTCAAAAAGGTATCACATACGTCTAACCCCATGGCAACCACAAGCCGCGCCCAGACACGCTTTTCCTCATACGTTGCGCGCCAGAGGTCATTTTTGGCATTCACCGACAAGGCGATCGCGTCGAGCACGGCCGTCGATGACACGTCGCCCTCTTTATATTGCACACGATTCACGCGCAAATTCTCTGTGGCATGAAGCGCCGCACTTTTGGCGAGCATGATCCGTTCCCGTATATTCTTGAAATCCCAATACGCTTTTCCGACTTCAACCCGGATATCCTGTTCCACTTTCTTTTTTTCTTCAACGACCTGCTCCCGCCGCATTTTCTCTTTAGCCACATCCGCCTTTACAAGCCCGCCGTCGAAGATATTGACCTTAACGCCCATCCGCACGTCCCAGTTATCATTGCGCCCCTGATACCGGTTATCCGCATAATTGTACCCGCCATCTGCAAATAGCGCCGGCCGCCCTGCCGCACGGTTCGCCTGTTCACGGAATTGTGCCGCATTCATCTGGGCATCCAGGATCTTGAGTTCACTGCGCTCAGCCATGGCCGAGGCCATCGCCTGATCCACGGTCATCTTCCCTGCAGGATGCACCTGCGGATCTTCGATCGAAAGCCCAACTCCTGCCGGCAAAGACAGAAAATTCACCAGCCTGACCACGGCGACTTTACGCTGATTCTTCAGTGTCAAAAACTTCTGGCGTGCGGACGCAAATTTCACACGCCCTGCCAGAAATTCACTTTTTGTGACCGTGCCTTCCCTATAAAAGATCGCCACATCATGCCAATGCGACGCCAGGCTCGTCAACTCTTCACGCGCGACCAGGATCATCTTATTCACTTCCAGCAAATCAAAATAAGCAGTAATAAACTCCAAGGCCGCCTGATTGCGGACACGACGGCTATTTTCACGTGCGCCGGCCTCAATTTCTCGCGCGGCTTTCAAATTCGCCCCGTTCATTCCAAAATCATACAGCGTCTGGTACGCCGTCACCCCGGCAAAATTAAAATCCTTCTGCGCCGTGAACATTTTCTGTGTTCCCGCGATCGCCGTGGGCTGATACGCATAATGCTGATGCCCTCCCATGGCGCTGACGTACGGCAATAATGGCGCTTTAGCCCGGTTAGAATCCTCATGGGCCACGCTTTCAGCCTTTTGAGACGCCTTCACAGCCTGGCCCTGGCCAGCCACCTGCATCAAAGCATCGCGAAATGTCAGCGTGTCTCCGGCCTGAGCCAGTGCCCCGCTTCCAACACAAGACAAAACGATCAACGCTCGAATGAAACCCCTGTATTCACACATAGTTATCTCTTTTTCGCCCTGGTTTTCGGGACCTGCGCCTCAAGGGACGAGATGAGCTTGCCGGCCTTGGACATAAGCGCGCTGAAATCCCGCACATGCATCATGCTGATAAGGTTCTTGTCCGTCTTGGCAAAGATCATAAGGTGTTCGCCTGTCTTGATATTCAACTCTCTGCGAAGTTCCGACGGGATCACGATCTGCCCTTTGGCCCCCACACTCACCGCGCCATACGCCTTGCCCTGAAATATCGCCATCATACATTATCTCCTTTGTTCCACAAGTATGAAAAGTATCCCATGTCCTACGCGCAAGTATAAACCATACATGACGAGAAAACAAGTGGGGCCGTTGAGCGCCATCAAACAAAAAACCCGCACCAGAGAACCGGATGCGGGCGTGAAATATAAAAATTCAATACACATTCAAACACGTACTCTACGCCAGAATAACCTCTCCTGTGCGCGCAAAACTGCACAACATACTATCCCCGCTCTCCCATTCGTCAGGAGTAAACGCCACCGCCTGAATAGGCGCAAAAACCTTATACACAGCCGCGCCAAGCATTGTTGAACGTTTCCAGTGATCTTTTCCATCAAAGTCCTGCGAGACCACCGCAACATCAATATCGCTCGACTCCCTGGCCGTATTGTCCGCCCAGGAACCGAATAAAACCAAACGGGATACACGCACACCTTTTGATTCCAATGCGCTGCGAAACTGATTTAAAACATTCATAACATCGTTTTTGCCCATACCATCACCTCATTGGCCCTGTCCAGAATAGTCACCACAACATCATTGGTATACGCTGTCTGTAATGCCAATAATCGCTCCGGATATCTGGTGGCAACGCTCGACTGATCAAGATCAGCAATAAATTCACCCAGCGTATCCGGCGGATGTATCCCTGCTCTTTGAAGTAGTAACATCAAACTGTGCGTTTTAGGCGGAACATCGTTAAAACGATGTAAATAAACCGCCTTCAATACCTTCTCAAGAGCCAAATGCGCCATAAAAATAGCATAAATATTACGCCCACCCGAAAGCATAAACCGGGCAGTGTCCAGATCATACGCCGCCTGAATTAACCATTCCTGAACATTTTTAGACGTGTCGCTCATCAATTAAAAATATATCATCTTCATACATATTGTAAAGCGTTCTTCTTTCCGTTCGTCTTCTTGCTAAAACTAAAAAATATCGCAAAAACCCGCACCAGAGAACCGGATGCGGGCGTGAACTATAGAAATTCAATACACATTCAAACACGTACTGGTTCCTCCATTCAAACCAATAAAACTTCAACACCCTTATTTTCAAGAAGCTGTAAAAGCTTGCAATTAGAGCCTCCGGGCCTCTTGACGCCTATCTCCCATTTTTTAACCGTACTTTGACTGGCATTTAATAAGTAGGCAAAAACAGCCTGACTAACATGAAGCTTGGCCCTAATGCGAACCACATCCTGACGTGTATACTGTTTCGGAGCTGGAAATTTAATTTTATTAAATTCCCGCAAACTCATGGCGGCATCTTTAACATCATTGATCGCCTGTAGCTCTTCTTCAACCATGTTAAAAATCTTTGAACTTCTATTTTCATTAACGCTCATATTTAATTTCCTTTAACGTGTTCTTTTCTATTCTTTCGCTGATCTCAACATCTGTTAAACAATCATACTCCCGCGACAATATCGCCAGCACTTTTTGATCATCTGGACTTAAATCATCCTGTTCATTCTTTGCAAACAATAAACAAAAAATAATTCGCTCATCTTTTTTCCAGAAAAACAAACTTCTAAATCCCCCGCGCTTCCCTGCGTCTTCTCGAGCGCTTCGTATTTTGTAGATTTTGTGACCAAGAGGAATTGCCCTTCCTTTAAAAATATCAACCAGCACTTCTTTAATAACCGCATCATCCACTCTATGCCATTTTAAAGCGCGCTGAAATGCTTTGGTTTTCAAATATCGCATTGTTCCTTTTCTTGTATAAGTATATCACTCAGTGTTATAGTAATCAAATCTTTATTCAATGCATATCAAAAAACATTTTACCAATAAGGTGTCTTTTAATCAAATATATTTGATATTACATCAACTGCTGACGCAGAAAAAAACCGCACCAGAGAACCGGATGCGGGCGTGAAACGCGGCAGAATCCTTGTCGACCGATGCGTGTTCCTGCTTTACGCGGCGAACATAATCGACCAATCCTCAATGGGTGTAATATTGATGATCACCGGCAACAGGCCGTTATCGATATGAATATGCTCCGGATCCTCTATGCCCGAAATCGGCGCGATATTCCCCGCGCTCCCGCGCACTTCCAGATCCAGAAGATCCAGATTAAAATCAATACCGCCGGGGTTTACCGCTTTTGGCGCAGTATCCGTCATGGCAGAATCTATTCTGGCCAGATCAAGGACCAAAAAGTCATATGTTTGGCCTGTACCGCCCCAATCAGGCTCTTGCCATTTGACCTCAAACCCCAATTTTTGATACTTCTGACTTAACGATGCTCCCGGCCTGACGCCATTTTCTTTTTCCGTATGCGTTGCCAAATACTTGAATCCCCGCCTTTTAGCCTCTCTAAAATATTCACGGAATTTTTCCCCCATATCCGCTTTACCCCAATACTCCGGAAGAAGAGCGACATCACTTTGATACAACACGTCCTCTGTCTTATATGGCCTGTACTGCGGCGTATCCGGCATAAACAGCGCGCCTGTCGCCGGAACAGAATGGCGATAACCAACAATTTCCTCTGTATTTTTATCTTTAAGGATAAAGATCAGCGCCTTCGGATGCCTTAAATGATGCTCCATATATTCTCTACCTGCCTGCTTATCCGCCGGGAACACTGCTTCTTCAATTTCGATCAGCCTTGAAACCAATTCATCCGTAACATCCGCGGGCTGAACAAACTCCATGGTGACATTATGTCCTCCCGAATTCGATAATTTTGACTCCCCGGGATTGACCTTCACTTTAAAAGTTTTTGTTGCCGGCGTGTTGGTTTCAACGGAAGCATCCTCGTAGACGGCATCTCCATCCTCAAGGCTTTGCAGTTTAATCATGCTGATCGTCTGATCCTTATAACCGGGAGGTGAAGATAAAGAATTGGCCGCATGATGCCCCCAACTGGCCTGGGCAATTTTTGTAACGTTGGTCGAAAACAAAATCTCTTCCACCTTGGCCAAGATAGCTGTTTGTAAATCCCTGTCATGATGGTTCGGCGACATATAGGTTAATTCCGTACCTACAAAAACCTTTCCGCTCTCTATCCCAAACCAGTTTTCATACCAGCCGACCTGTTTGCCGCTTCTGGAGTCAGTCGTAACCTGCCACCAGAATGACGTTGCGTTGGCCATGTAACGCGGCATTTCTTGTTCATAAATGCCTGTTCCATATTGGCTGGACACCTTTGGATCTGACGCCAGACAACAATGCGCACCATCCGAGAATCTGAAGAATTCCACCAAATTAAACTTTGATACGAAATCGACATAAACGACTTGCGGCACCTGCTTCAGATCAACATGCCGGGATATCGCCGAAACATAATTATTAAAAGCGGCAATGGAATGAGCCTCTAAATCCTGAAAGATGGCATATGCCGGACTCCCGTCCTTGACATTTAACCTCTGAATGAGTTCTTCCAGAAGAATTTTGATCACATGCTCGATCTTGATCTCCTGATCTCCAATGATCTTCCTTTCCAAAGGGGTTAATTTACCGGCCTTCTGCCGCGATTTCAGAATATTAACCATGGTCTCAGAATTCCGGACAAGCGCATTAATATCCAGGCTTTCCAGATCAATTCGCCCATCCTCACCCGAAGCCACTTTTTCAACCACTTTTTTAGCATTCAACATATTCTGACTCATGGGTGCATGACGGATCTGCGTATTAACAACCTGCGCGATCATAACGTTGATATCCCTTTTACGGCCTTGCGGCGGGAAAATCCTGTCATTCAATTCCAGCAATTCGGAGAATATCTTTGTCAGATCAACACCCAGCCTGATGCCGTGAAGGATCCAATTGTATTGTCTATTTAACTCTTCTTTTTTGACGGGTTCAGCTGAAAACCGCTTCTCGATCCCGACGGGTATCCTCGCCAGAAGATCATTGATCTTTAACAGCGCCCCAATGCCGCTCATCGACGACCTGAAGCTGTTTTGAGCCTCCTTTGACGCCTCCGAATCCCCGAGCACGGCCAAAACATCCACGCGCTGTGGAATAAAATCACCATTTTTGTCCAAATACGGCGAGTCTTTCGGCAACGGCGGCCTTCCTTGCAAAACCGCCTGGGCGATCTCCCCGGCCCTCTGCCTGTCTAAACCCGCGCCGACATATCCCTCGACCAGATTTTGTTCCACTATATCTGTATTTTCATGTTCCAGCTTTTCCACGGCAGTATGAATCAATGTTTTAAATCGTTCAAAACTGATCGGATCTGTTCCCTGATACTGAAAAGGTGACTGATGAAACATGTAGTAGACAAACAACAAACCATCATCCTCTGCTATGGCTTTTATGATCACCCGATAATCTCTTTTGAAAATGAGCGATTCAAGCATCGGTTTTTTAGCTTTCAATTCCTCCATTGTCGTTTCATGATCAAGAAGATTTTCAATGAGAATTTTGGGGGCTATGAGTTTAAATTCAATAAAGACCTGACTTACCAAATCCAAATATTTCTGAACATCTTTTTCATCGACATTCGCGTAACCCGAATCGATATACCCACTTTGAGCCAAAGCTCTCATAACTTTTTCTCTGATCTTAACTGGAAACTTTCTCCCGGTGAGAATGGTCAAGAGGCTTCTCTGCCTGAAACTTCCCGTCATTGCTTCAATATAGAGCTCGTCTTTTCCCGTGATATCTATAACATTCTTTCCGCTTTTCGGACGGCGAGATACGATCTGGCCAACTCTGGCCTCAAGAAAATTTTGAGCGTCACTCGAACCATCTACACTCCAGCCCCGAAGCGTGTCCAACACAAAAATCAAAGAATCCCGAGCATCTGTTGCATCCGCGATCTGCCCAACATATTTCACGTCATCGGGATCAATTCTTCCTTCGATCACAGAATGAACTTTTAGAACCAATGCTCGTCGAGGATTAATGTCATTATTTAAAAGAAAGTCCTGACTTTTTCTTTCGTTTTGCAATACTACATAATAATCTTTTACCTCCGCCACCGTCAGTATTTCCAACTGTCCTTTCTCCAACGCATGTCCTAATGCCTCAGCCGCCGCTGCGCGGACGTCATAATCTCCATCCCCAAGCGATTTCACCAAGGCGTTGAGTACAGTGGCACCGATGTCCCCGCCTTTTGCCAACGCATGTCCTAACGCCTCAGCCGCCGCTGCGCGGACGTAACTATCTTCATCCCCAAGCGATGTCAGAAACTTTTCTATCATCCCGAATTCAATAATGATCTTCTTTTCAACCAATCCATTGCTTATGAGCGAATCTAAC
>JADFWS010000043.1 GCA_015234065.1 Candidatus Omnitrophota bacterium | reverse complement strand
CAGTGCGGTCTAAGGCGGAAATATCTGCGGTCGCTATTTTTTTCCGTTGGCAGGATAAGGGGCATTACCATTTGTCTGCAAGCCACGAGCGGTTCCAGCGTTTTCGACCTAATAATTTTTTGATTTATCAGACAGCGCTTTATATGAAGGAAAAAGGCATTAGGCAGTTACATTTGGGGGGTGGGACAACACCGGAAGAGGATAATGGCCTTTTTCGGTTCAAGGTCCGGTTCTCACCGTTCTTGGCATCGTTCTTTACAGGGGGAGCCGTTATCGATCATGATCTTTATCGGATGGCATGTGAAATGTGGATGGCCAGATATCCCGAGAAGATTTCGAAATATGGCGGACGGATCCTTAAGTACAGGTATTAACACGGAAAACGTCGACCGGGATAGGTTATATGGCATGGGATAAGGTTTAGGAAGATGTATTCGCTGCGAATGAATGGGGAAATATTCGGATGAGAGTTTTATCCGGTTTGCGAGTAGGTATTATTCAAGGCGCAGGAATTCTGTGAGAATATTGAAGATCGGCTGTGGTCCCGGGGCGAGCGGCGCGATTAATAGAGTCAGGGCGTGCCTGATCAAAGAAAGGTTGACAGCAGACCTGCGAGTTGGAGACGTGGGGAATTTGCCCGGGGGGGGGCTTCTTTGATGCGGTTGCTGACTGTGCTTGCAGTACACATAATTCGGTGAATGATACCAGAGGCATCCTGCAGGAGGTTCCTCGCGTTCTTAAGCCTGATGGCTTTTTTATAGTCGAACATTTTCTAATCGGACCTATCTTGGGCAGACACGTGTTGAGCTCGCTCTGGGAGAATACAAGGATGTTTCGGACGGGCCGTTCGGCGGCAAGGGGTTTGTTCGGGTTGAATCACAGTCGGGTGTATGGCAGTTGTATGGGGAGTTCTTTAATATCTTTTTACTGGATTGTCGTGATTATTTCGTCAATGATAATATGGTTGAGATTGGGAGTGGATCATTTATGCCGGGAAGAAAACTTGATCATAGCAAAATCTTTGTGATCGCTGAAGCGGGGGTCAATCATAACGGCTCGATGGCCTTGGCATACCGTCTAATCGATGCCGCGACTAGGGCCGGCGCGGATGCGGTCAAGTTCCAGACTTTTGTGGCGGAAAATGTGATCAGCCGTTACGCGCCGAAAGCGGAGTATCAACTGGCGACGACCGCGCAGGGCGAGTCTCAGCTGGAAATGGCGCGTCAACTGCAGTTTACGCCGGAACAATTCTGCCGGCTTAAGGCGCATTGTGCGCGTCGTGGGATCATGTTCTTATCGACCCCGTTTGATCTTGTGAGCGTGGGAGTGTTGAAAAAGATGGGGTTGGGTATTTTCAAGATCCCTTCAGGTGAAATTACCAACTTGCCGTATCTCAGGAAGGTCGGAGCGATCAAAAAGCGCGTCATATTGTCCAGCGGGATGTCGACTATCGCCGAGGTGCGGCGCGCGGTCAGTGTTCTGGAGTCTCAGGGGACCCTGCGCGCGAATATTTGTGTCCTGCATTGTACGACCGAGTATCCGGCGCCGTATGAGGACGCCAATCTTCTGGCGATACCGGCGATGAAGCGGGCCTTGCGCATGGAGGTGGGATTTTCGGATCACACACCGGGGATTGTTCTTCCGCTGGCGGCGGTTGCGCTGGGTGCGTCTGTTATCGAAAAACATTTTACACTGGATCAGGCGCTGCCCGGCCCGGATCACAAGGCGTCGTTGTCCGTTGAAGAGCTTGGAGAGATGGTGCGGGCCATCAGGATTGTTGAGTGTGCGCTGGGGGATGGCAGGAAGATCCCTGCAGCATCAGAGATCAAGAATATGCCTATTGCGCGCAAGAGCATTATTGCGGCCTGCGCTATTGGCAAAGGCGAGCGTCTCACGGAAGAGAATCTGACCGTCAAAAGGCCCGGGACGGGGATATCTCCGATGCTGTGGGATAAGGTCATCGGCAGGAAGGCGGTCCGGGATTTTCAGGAAGATGAGCTGGTGCATTTTTAGACAGGGGAATATACGTGTCACGGTTCAGTTATACAGGGTCGAGGACTAAATGAAGAAAAGAACCATCTGTTTTATTACGGGCGCCAGGTCGGAGTATGGGCTTTTGCGTCCGTTGATGTCGGCTGTTAAGGAGGATGCCGATCTTTGTTTACAGCTTATTGTAACGGGAAGCCATCTTTCTGAGGCATACGGTTTGAGTGCCCGTGAGATCAGCCGTGACGGATTTAAGATGAATGAGAAAGTGCCTATTCTCGGGCCGGACGATTCTTTGCAGGCAATGGCTTGTGCCATGGGAAAATGCCTTGAGGGAGTCGCGCGTGCGCTGGGGCGGCTTAAGCCCGACATGATCGTGTGTATGGGGGATCGGTATGAGATGTTATCGGCGGCCAGTGCGGCCATGGCCTGCCGGATCCCGGTGGTGCACCTTAGCGGCGGCGAGATCACACATGGGGCCATGGATGATCAGATCCGTCATGCGATCACAAAATTGAGCCATCTTCACCTGGTTTCCACGCACGAGCATCGTTGGCGAGTGATTCAGATGGGAGAGTCGCCGGAGAGGGTTTTTAATGTCGGTGAAGTGGGGCTGGCGGATATTCGGAAGCTGGAATATTTGTCTCGTTTGGAGATTGAGAAAGAACTGGCGTTTAGATTTCTAAGGAAGAATTATTTGGTCACATATCATCCGGTCACGCTGGAAGAAGATTATGGGTATCGCGGCCTTGGTGCGCTTTTGACGGCGCTGGACCATCAAAAGGACACGTTAACGATCTTTACAAAATGCAATGCTGATCCGGCGGGGAAGCGGTTCAATCGGGCCATCGAAAAGTATGTTGCTGCCAGGCCGGGCCGTACAATTTTGTTTGATTCTTTGGGTCGGAAGCGTTATTTGTCCGTATTGCGCCAGGTCGATGCTGTTGTCGGCAATTCTTCCAGCGGCATTGTTGAGGCGCCGTCGTTTAATGTTCCTTCCGTGAATATTGGCGCCAGGCAGGAAGGCCGGGCCCGGGCCGCAAGCGTGATCGATTGCGCGGCGGACAGCGGTTCTATTGCGAAGGCCCTTGTGAAGGCGTGTTCCGCGGCGTTTGTGCGCAAAACCTCAAGGGTCAAAAATCCGTACGAGGGTAAGGGCATTGGCCATGTTGTCGCGATCCTGAAGAAAGTCTCTCTGCGGGGCCTGCTTCAGAAAGAATTTATGGATATCAAGGAGGCGTGTGCACATCGGCGGTGAACTTCCTTTGGCGCGGACATATTATGAAGCGGTGACCGATTCAGGCCGCTCTTCCTTAAGGCTTATTCTTGACAGCGGCCTTGGGCGGAAGAAATTTTTATTGCCGGATTTTCTTTGTGGAATCGTAGTGGATGTTTTGAAGGAGCGGGGTGTTCGTTTCGGATTTTACAAAGTCCATCGGGATCTTTCGATCGACTGGGATGATGTGCGGCGTCAGCGGTTTGATGTTCTGTATTGCATTGATTATTTCGGCCAGCCGACGCGGCCGCCAGCATCATTGGGAGCTGAAAAAACGGTGTTGTGGGATCAGGTTTTTACGGCGCTATTGCGCGTACCCAGATGGGATGGGCCCTGGTGTGCGTTGAATAGTTTGCGCAAGGTAACGCCTTTGGCGGACGGCAGCTTTGTGCGTGCGACATTCCCGCTGGCCCTTGCGAAGATCGTCCGTCGGGAAGGCCGTTTTAGCGGGTATAAATATCAGGCTAAACAGCAGAAGGCGGCGTATTTTACGGCAGGGCATGGACAGGAGTCCGATTATTTGTCACTGTTTCTGAAGGGTGAACGGGCGCTGGATCGGCAAGTCAAGCCGTATGGTATGAGCTTGGGCAGTCAGGCGTTGCTGCCGGATCTTTTTGCTCGTTTTGAGGACGAGCAGCGGCGCCGCAAAGAAAATTATTTGACGCTTCGTCGGAAACTTGCTTCCTGGGAAGTCGTGCTGGCCTCTGACGAATATTCTTTTTTTGTGCTGAGAGTCCCGCAGGGAAGGGATGCCCTGCGGAGGTATTTGTTTTCCCGGAAAATATTCCTTCCGGCGCATTGGCCTTGTCCGGCGGGGTTGGATAATGTGCTGTATCGGGAATTGCTTTCGATCCCTTTGCACGGGATCTACACGCGCAAGATGATGGCGGCGGCAGGGACCTGGATCGCCCGGTTCCTTAAGGATCAACGGGGGGGCTTGTGATGGCACAGGATCAATGCTTGATCGGGGCAACAATGACGGTGCGCGGCGCCATGCAGCGCATGAGCGACCTCGGCCGTAAAGAGTTGTTTATTATCGATGAGAGTGGCTGTTTGACAGGGGCGTTAAGTGACGGGGACATTCGGCGCTGGATCCTTAAGGGGGAAGGCCTGGATGTCTCGGTTGTCGCGTTGTCGAATACATCCCCGCGCGCTGTCAGCAAGGGGTATTCTCCCGAGGCGGTAAAAGAATTAATGCTGGCCAACAGGATCGAATCAGTCCCTGTTCTGGATCAGGACGGGAAGGTTCTGGATATCCTGTTGTGGAATGTTCTTTTTGGCCAGGATATTCGGCATTGGCGTTTGCTGGCAGGGATCCCGGCGGTGATCATGGCCGGCGGCCGCGGGACACGGCTGGATCCATTCACCAAGATCCTGCCGAAACCGCTCGTCCCTGTTGGTGACCGCGCGGTCCTTCAGGTCATTATGGATCGTTTGCATGAGCACGGCATTGCGGATTTTCATCTGGTATTGAATTATAAGGCTGGGCTTATTCGTTCCTATGTGGAAGATTTGGCGTTGCCGTATCACGTAAGCTTTATCCACGAAAAGGAAGCGCTGGGGACAGCCGGCGGCCTTAAACTTCTTTCGGAAGGTTTTCCGGATACATTTATCCTTAGTAATTGTGACGTGATGATCGACGCTGAATATGCGGATATCCTCGAATATCACCGCACGCATGGCTGCTTGTTGACCGCGGTTGTTTGCTGCCGGCACTTTCAAATTCCCTATGGTGTGTGTGAACTGAATCGGGATGGATTATTGAAGCAAATCCATGAGAAACCGGGGCATGATTATTTGGTGAATACAGGGGTGTATATTATGGACCGCCGGGTGATCGATATGATCCCGCCTAAGGAGGTGGGCATGGATGTGCTTATTGCGGCGCTTATTGCCAAAGGGCATCGCGTTGGAGCGTATCCTGTCAGTGAGAAACAATGGGTCGATATCGGCCAGTGGGATGAGTATCACAAGGCATTAAGGTCGCTGGGGGTTTGATATGAACGTGCTCGTGGTCGGATTGGGTTCTATCGGTTCGCGGCACGCCCGCCTCTTTAAAGAGGTGAAAGGCGTCGAGGTTGTGGCACTGCGCCAGCACGGGCGCGGGAATACGCTTGGCCTGCGCGAGATCCGTTCGTGGAAAGAAGCGGCTGCGTTTGCGCCTGATGTGGCGGTTATTGCCGGCCCCACGAATACACACGTTGCGAGTGCATTGCGTGCGGCACGTTTGGGAGCGCATCTTTTTATTGAAAAGCCATTGTCGGATGTCATGACAGATGTGGCCGCGCTGGCGGCGTTATGCCGGAAGAAAAAGCGGCTTTGCTATGTGGCATATCCTTTGCGGTTCCATCCTGTTGTTCGTCGGGCCATGGAGTTGCTTAAGGGCAAGAAGGCCGCGTATGCGCGGGCGGCCTGCTCTTCCTATCTTCCGGATTGGCGCCCCGGGCGGCCCGTTACCCAAACGTATTCCGCGCAAAAGCGCATGGGCGGCGGCGTGATCCTCGACCTGTCGCATGAGTTTGATTATCTGTCCTGCCTGTTCGGCCCTGTGGCATCGATCAGGGGTTGTAAGGCGCGGGTAGCGGCTGTTACCGTGGACGCCGAAGACACGGCAGACGCGTTGGTGGCATTTCACGGCGGCATGCATGCCGCGGTTCATTTGAACTTTATGAGCCGCTTGAGCGAGCGTTGGTTCCATGTGGATTTTAAGGACGGGTTTCTTCGTGGCGATCTGCTCGGCAATACCTTGCGGGTAGTGAAGCCCGGCACGGATAGGACAGAAACTTTTTCGCTGGATCGTGATGATCTGTTCCGGGTGCAGCGGGATTATTTCTTGTCCGCGTTGCGGTCGGGGACAATAGTGAATGACATTTCAGAAGCGAAGAATCTTTTAAAGAAAATCCTGGAGTTTCGTCATGCCTGAGCCAAAAATATTGCTTACCATCGCTGCGCGAGGCGGTTCCAAGGGCGTCAAGAACAAGAATATCAGAATGTTGTGCGGCAAGCCGTTGATGGCGCACACGATCCTGCAGGCCAAAAAGTGGGGCAAAGCGGCCCACATTGTTGTGAGTACGGACTCATCCGCGATCGCCGCCGTGGCCAAAAAATTCGGGGCCGAGGTCCCTTTTATGCGTCCGCCGGCACTGGCTTCTGACACCGCGGGCAAAGTCCCGGTCATCCGTCACGCGTTGTCCTCGTGTGAAAAGATCTTTGGTGTTCAATACGACATGGTCGTGGACCTGGATGCAACGGCGCCGATTCGGACTATTCAGGATCTTGATACCTGCCTGGAACTCTTTTTGAAAAAGATGCCGTCTACGATCTTCAGTGTGGTCCCGGCGCACAAAAGCCCGTATTTTAATATGATAGAGATCAATAAGCAGGGGCGGGTCGTGTTGTGCAAGCGCCCCGGGAAGCGGTTGCTGCGGCGTCAGGATGCGCCGGCGGTATATGATGCCAATGCTTCGATCTATTTCTACGATCGCGATTATTTGTTACGGGCCAAGGCCCCTTCGCCGATCAATCCGCGGTGCTGTATTTATGTGATGCCGGATGTTTCCGGTTTTGACATTGACCGGGAAGTGGATTTCAAGTTCCTCGAATTTTTGGTGAAAGAAGGAGTGGTTTGCTTATGAAAAAAAGATCAACGCCTTTCACGCTCGACGGGAAAAATATGTATGTGCTTGGGGGTGGCGGCCTTATTGGGGCGGCCGTTGTCAAGGCGCTGGCCGCTTCCGGTGCCCGGGTTATTGCGCTTGACCGCGACGCGGCGCGATTGAGGCGGTTGGTTACATGGGCCTGTTCGCACGGGAAAGATGTGCGCGCCGAGGTTGTGGACGCGTCCGACCTTTCCGCAATGGAAAAAGTGATGCGTGGCCTGGTTCGCCGGCATGGGGCCATGTCGGCATGGGTCAATGCCAGTTATCCCCGCAGCAAGGATTGGGGCCGGAGCCTCGAGGCCATGACGCCGGAATATCTTCGCGAGAACATCGATGTGCATTTGAACTCCTGCCTTTGGACGGCCCGCGTTGCGGCGCTGATCATGAAAGAACATAAAAAAGGGGGGGTCATTGTGAATTTCGGTTCGATCTACGGAATGGTCGCCAATGATCTGACGATTTATGAAGGGACGCAGATGTCGGGTGAGATGTTGTATTGCGGCATGAAGGCGGGCATTATTAATGCGACCCGTTATTTGGCGTCTTATTTCGGTGCAGAGGGAATTCGGGCGAATTGCATCTGCCCCGGAGGTATCTTTGATAAACAGAATCCGGTCTTTGTGAAGCAGTATGCGAAGAAAACACCGCTTAAGCGCATGGGAACGCCCGATGATATTGCCTGGCCGGTGGTGTTCCTTTGTTCCGACGCGGCAGCGTATATGACAGGGGCGGTATTATCGGTCGATGGTGGATGGACCGCGGTATAATATGGTAAAAATGATAAAAGAAAAAAGCGCGCCTGGCGCGCCGATCAAGGGCATGATTCCGCTGAGTATACCCGAAATTCGCGGGAATGAGTGGGTGTATGTGAAGGAATGTTTAGATACGGGCTGGGTTTCTTCTGTCGGAAGTTATGTAGACCGCTTTGAAGCGGTTGTGGCGAAATATGTCGGAGCCCGCCATGCTGTTGCCTGTGCGAGCGGAACAGCGGCTTTACATACAGCGCTTTTAGTGGCTGGTATCGGGCCCGGAGATGAAGTGATCCTGCCGGCACTGACATTTGCCGCTCCGGCTTTTGCGGTGCGATATACCGGGGCCTGGCCTGTTTTTGTGGATATTGATCCGAATTACTGGCAGATCGATATCGGGCGGATCGAAGAATTTCTTGTTGGCGAATGCCGGCGCGTGCGCGGCAAACTGATCAATACGCGTACGAAAAGAACGGTCAAGGCGATTCTGCCCGTTCATCTTTTGGGCCATCCCGTTGATATGGATGCCGTCATGGCGCTGGCGCGGAAGTTTGGCCTTGTTGTCATTGAGGACGCAGCGGAAAGTATTGGCGCCGAGTATAAAGGCAGGAAAGTTGGAAGCCATGCCGATATGGCATGTTTCAGTTTTAACGGCAACAAGATCGTTACTTGTGGTGGCGGCGGGATGCTGACCACAGGTAATAAATATTTTGCCGAACGCGCGAGATTTTTGACAACGCAGGCCAAGGAAGATCCGGTCGAGTATATTCATCATGAGGTTGGATATAATTACAGAATGACGAATGTGCAGGCTGCCATAGGATTGGCCCAGATGGAGCGCCTGGATGAATTCGTTGGGAGAAAGCGGAATTTCGCGTCCGTGTATGCGTCGCGTCTTAAGGATATCCCGGGGATCGGCTTAGCGCGTGAGGCGTCATGGGCTCGCGCAACATGCTGGTTGTATACGATCCTGGTGGACAAAAAGATTTTTCGGATGAGCAGCCGGGATCTGATGCGCGGCCTCGCTGCCGCAGGCATACAATCCAGGCCGTTATGGCATCCGCTGCATTCCTTGAAAGCGTTCAAGGGTTCGTATACGGCGTCGGCCCGGGTGGCAGAACGGGTGTATGATCAGGCATTGAGCGTGCCATCTTCGACGGGGATGACATCGCAAGAGCAAGATCGGGTGATCCGGGCGATTTGCGATGTTCGGGCATCGAAGAGATCATGATACCTTTGGGCGGATGTTCGCAAGCGGCTTCAGGCCTTGGCTTTTATTACGTTGAATTTTTAAATTTAAAAGAGTTGTGCCGCTGGGTATGGGTACGATATTTGCCGATGCGCGCGGGTACGCGGCATGGCGGCATGTTTGTTTTTGACGCGACCAGGCCTGCCGCTGTTGCGGTAAAAATCCTTCAGGCCGTGCTGCATGTTCCGATCGAAATCCTTCAGTTTAAAGCCAGCCAGGTTCGTGATGATCAGGGGGTATCGACGTCCCTGGACATTATTTATAATGATCTGAACACCATATGGGATCTTATTGACCGTGATCCTCAATATAAAGCTGCGCTGGACTCGACGAAGGCGCGCGGCCGGCTTAGGGCATATATGCTAAAGGAGGCGGTCATTCCGCATGATCTGCTAGGGACGGCGAAATATTCCCAGATGCATCATGCGCTGACGATTATCCGTTGCTGCGCGTGGCATTGCCGGACAATCGGATCTCAAGACCAGCCTGTTTATTTGGGTCTTCAGCCCCGGGCGTTTGGCCGGGTTCTGGCGTGCTTTGCGGAACGTTTTAGTATGTCGGTGCGGTTTTGTCATCCTTCCTGTTCCTATCTGGATATTTTAAAAGGGATTTATTTGAAACTTAAGAAGTTAAATACGGCAAACTTTCAGCGGATCATTTCTTTTTACTGGACGAAGAAGGTTCTTCGACGCTGTTGCCGTAAGCCTGCGGTGGTGTCGACTGTCTCTGGGGGCGTGGTGCTGGCGGACTATTGGGGGCAGTTGAATCTTGAGCGTCCGGAATGCATCTCGGATGTGTTTTTTTTGAATGCCGATGCGTTGAAGGGCGAGGATGTTCTATTGCTGTTCCAAAACAGCGCCGATCCTGTTGATGAGGACAAACTTGCCGAGATGCGCAAGGCAGGGGTACGGGCCGTTGCGTTCACACCCCAGGCCAGTTTGGTCCGTGAGGAAGAGGTCCCTATTTTTGTTGCTTCGGAAACTATGGTGCCTGATCCGGTTCTTCCGGCCCCGTGGACAGCCTATGAACAGAAGTATGAAAAGTTGAAAGCGGCCTGGTTTTCTTTCTTTAAAGAGTATCAGGTTAAAGTGTGGACAACCTGGTATAAGTACGATGGCAATCAGATCGTGATCGCCGACGCGTTAAAAGCCGCCGGTGGCATTGCCACGACGCATCAGCGGTCGTTTGAACAAAACCCTTCTGTCCGGCTGTCTTCCTGCGCGGATATTATTTTTGGATTTGCACCGGAAGGCTATGCGCGTGAAAAAGCCAGCCGTTCGGTATTTTCATATCACGTGTCGACGGGGTATTTGTGGGACGGCCATTATCCCCGCTTGAAGGCAATGGCGCGCGATATTCGGGAGGAAATGCAGGCAAATGGCGCCAGGCACATTGTCGCGTACCTGGATGAAAACACCATGGATGATCCGCGCTGGTTTTTAGGCCATGAAGAGGCGCGGCGCAATTACGGGTTTTGGCTGGAAAAGGTGCTGTCTGATCCGCAGCTGGGGATTGTTTTTAAACCTAAGAAGCCGGCGACATTGAGAAGGCGCCTGGGCGCTGTGGCCGATATGCTTGCCCGTGCTGAAAAGACAGGTCGGTGTCGGGTCATTGAGGGCGGCATGTTGCATGGAAGTTATCCTCCGGCGTTTGCGGCATTAGCGGCGGACCTGGCGGTTCATGATACGCTATGCGCGGGAAGTGCCGGAATGGATGCCGCATTGGCCGGAGTTCCGACATTGTTGATGGACCTGGATGGCTGGCCGTCGAGTCCCCTGCACAGGCTTGGGAGTGATGTCGTGTTCACGGATTGGCCGACGGCCTGGAAGGCGTGTGAAGAATTCTTTAAGGATCCAAAAGCATGTCCCCGTTTTGGGAACTGGTCGGGAATGGTCCATGAACTGGATCCTTTTCACGATGGAAAAGCGGCGGAGCGCATGAGCCGGTATTTGAAAGATCTTCTGGAGGGGTTACGGTCGGGAGAGCGGCCAGAGAGCGTGATGGAGCTGGTGGCGGAAAAGTATATGCGCACCTGGGGCAAGGATAAGATCGGACGGGGATGAACGTATACAGAATTGAAAACAGGGATGCGCTGGCGGCATTGCCGGCGCTGGGCTGCTACCGGCATAAAGAGGCTTTGGCGGTCATTATTGTGCGTGCAGGCCAGTTGCCTGTTGAAGAGCTTTTACGTTCCGGCGCGCTTCAGAACGCTGCGGGCATGGATGAGCAGGCTGCGGATGCATTTATTCGTGAGTATGTCGAGCTTATCGGGCGATGGAATAAGGGGCAGGTGTCATGGCCCGCGTGGGGTTCGGGGCTGTCGTCCAAGAGCCCGTATAATACGGCCCTGGCCAAAGGGCTTGAGATGTGTGTTCTGCTGGATCATGCTGTTTCACAAAATCCCGATGGATGCTGGCTTGTTGTGGTCCCCTCATTTTTCTGGGCGCAGTTCGTCAGGGAAGAAGTATTGCCGTCGGGTGCGCTGGCCGCTGATCTGACGGGGCCGCTGTTTCGCGCGCTGGCGCTGGCGGGGCCGTTACTGGCTTTTGTCAGAGTGCTGCGCGATGTATGGCGCGCCATGAGCAGGGTCTTTTTATGTCGCTGTGTTTTTGGTCGTTTTCAGCTGCGGATGGATATGAAAGGTTGTTGGATCATTAAGTCGTTCGCGCATGAAAGGTCATTCGAGGAGTCGGGTTTTCGTGATCATTTCTGGGGGCAGTTCCGGGAATATTTGGTAAAGGATGGGCGCCGCGCGCTGACCGTGGTCACGATCCTCGGGAATTTTCGCCATGTTATTGGCCGTTTAAAACACCAGGCATGCCGGGATGTCTTTCCGACGGAGTGTTTTCTGACGGCGGGGGATGTGTTATTGAGCGCCTGGCATATTGTGGCGTGCCGGTATTCTTTTGACCAGCCGCTGCGTTTTCGGGAATGGGACCTCTCCAGGGTCATCCGCACGGAAGTCGCGGGGCTCTCGGGCGGGATACAGCTGCATCAGCTTATTCATTATTTTGCTTTTCGCCGTTTGGCGGCGGTCCTGGGGCCGGCCAGAGTATTTTTAACGCATGAGAATAATCCGTGGGAAAGGGTTTCGATCGCGGCCATGAGGCAGGTTTCCCCGGCGAGCATCCTTGTCGGATACCAGCATTCTGTGGTCTATCCGGCTCTGGTTAATGTTTTTCAGTCGGTGCAAGAGCGGGGGCTTCCGATTTATCCTGATGTTGTTGTAACTTCCGGGAAGGCGCCGATGGCGATGATGGCACGTTACTCCGATCCCCATTGCGTCCCTTTGGTCGAGGGGTGTTCACTGCGGTATGAGCATGTTCTTTCTGCGCAGCCCCCTTCCGTGAAGACGGGGCAAAGCCTCCTGGTCCTGCTTGACGGGGTGCGCGAGACAGAAGAAATGCTGGGTTATGTTCTTGATGCCCTGGCGGAAGGGGCCAGTGAGCCTCTGGATGTGATCGTGCGCTTTCATCCGGCCTGGCCGCCGGAAGCATTGTCCGGGAGCTTGCGCAAGAAGCTGTTCGGTTCGGGCAGAATACGGATATCGGATGGTACTTTAAGTGAGGATATTGCCTGTGCGCGGGCAGTCGTTTATTGGCAAAGCGGTGCGGCGCTCGAGGCGCTTGCCTGCGGCGTGCCGGTCATGGCATACGCGCCGGGAAGATTGTTGAATTTTGATCCGTTATGGGGGATGTCTTCGCTGCGCTGGATGGTCGGCCCCGGCAGGGAAAGCCCTGTGGCTGTGTTTTTGCGGCTTCATGACGTGAGCGATGAAGCACGGCGTCATGCACAGGCGTGTGCACGAGAGTATTTTCTTTCCGTTACTCCCCAAAGGCTTGGCGTTTTTTCATCCTGCGCCGGAAAGCCATAGCGCTAAAACTAGAATTTCACGGTGGCGGCGGCGGGATCATTTTGGACAATCCCAGCTGATGCAACCGGTCTTTGATCCACGTCTTTTCAGGCGCTTTAAATGGCGGTTCAAACCCGTGTACAGCCAGTTGTTTGAGCTCTGCCAGCAGGGTGGCGCGGTCATATTCCAGCAAGCCACAGGTCCTTAAATCAGGCAGGACTTTTTTTGCCAGGGGACGATGTTTTAAGTAAGTATAAAGATCCGAATCCACATCGCGGGTAACGCCGGTTGTTTTTTTGTATAGCCAATCCCGAACCTGGTATTCATCGTTTAAAAGATAAAATATCCTTCCGTCGGCATGCCCTTCGATATAGGTGATCAGGGCCTGAACATGCGCGACATCCTCGGTATCTTCTATGCGATACACCTGTGGGGCCAATGGACGGCCATGGTTGTATTCCAGTAGCGGCCGGAAGCTGAGCAGAATATCCTGTTGCGTAAGGTGAGTGTTCAGCCAGCGGATGGCTACCGCAATGTTGTTACGTTCGTAGTAGAAATTAACGACAGACAGCATCAGATTGATAAGGAGATAGATGGCCAGCAGGCAACGCCGGACAGTCGCCTTTGGAAAAAGATCGGTCAAGATAACAGCAAAGCCGGCAAGCATCATAAGTGCGGGCAAATAGGCATACCGCGGGAATATCACCTGATTTGACGGGTTGAATAATGTGCAATAAATACCGCTGAAAAATCCTGTGATCAACATCCAGCGGGCAAAGCTTACAGGCTTCTTTTGATCTGACGCATACCCGATCGCTAAAATGGCGATGTTCATTGTCAGGAGAAAACGCGTGCCGCTAATGATATTGTCCCAATAGGTCGCAAACCAGCGCACGATCGGTACGCCTTTGAGGGGGATGGGAACGACATTGATGATGATCGTAAATACCGGTGCGATGATAAGGATCAATAGCCAGAACCACACGGCATGTTTTCGCAACCATTCAATCGTTGGAAGAAAACGCTGGTCAAACATTATAAGGCTCAAACCGATACCCAGGGCCATGATCGGGATCTGCTGATATTGCCACCCGTCGGCAATGGTAACAGAAAAAAGCATAAGACTTGCTAACCATAGCCAGACTGCGTTGCGAATACGCTGTTGCCGCAGCGCGAGCAGTCCTTCCCAGTAAAGGATGAAGACGACCATCATGATGGCGCCGAGCAAGGCATAAGGGCGAATATAAAGAGCCTGATCAAGGACGATGAATGATCCAAAAAACAAGATCGTTGAGGTCAGTAGTACGGAGGCTGTGAGTATTTTTTGTTTTCGGTAGTAAACAATTATGGCGGCAAAAGTAAGCAGTACAAAAAAGAGCGGAATAAGCCTGGATAGCAGGACAGTGTTATTGTTAAGCGGACAGGCAAGGCTGCACAGATAGGTGACCACAAGGCCCCTGGGGCCGCGGCCTGTTTCTTTAATGATAAGGTCCTGTGCTCGGCCGATTTCCCAGAATTTAATATGTTCAGTGGCAAATCTTTGCCCAAGGCCAAGGTGTTCGGGCTCATCCATAAAGGGGGACAATGAGGATGCCAGCCAGAACCAGATGCCTAAAAAAAGCAGGGCAATGGATAACGAGATCAGTAAGGATTTGCGAGGCATAGGGGGCCTTTCGGGAA
>JADFWS010000042.1 GCA_015234065.1 Candidatus Omnitrophota bacterium | reverse complement strand
CAGAATACCGAACACAGCAATGGCAACCGTATTAAGCGACTCACCCTCGCGTTCAAGAAGAAAGCTTCCGAGAATAATCGCGGACATGATCGCGGATCGCGCCACCGGAGGGTCATTCCCGGTAAGCCCGGCATATAAAATGCCGCCCAAAATAACACAACTATATTTCAGCGGCCTCGGGATCGGGAACATCGTTAACAACATCCCAAGCCCAGACACGATCATCCCGACATTAAACCCGCTGACCGCCAGAATATGTGATGTCCCCGTCCGCTTGAATAGATCCCGCACATGCGGACTCAGGTTTGAGCGGTCGCCCAACAACAAAGGATTCACCAGGCCTGCCTCTCCCGATGAGCAATACTTCCTGAAAACATTGGCGCCCCAGGTCCGCGCGTTGATAAAACAGGCACAAAAATAATTTCCACGCCCCCGGGCTAATCGCAAAACCTCTGCTGTTTTTTTCACGGTAACGGCGTAATAAATACTTTTTCGTTTCAGCCGCTCACGATTAGAAAGCCTTTTAGACGTTGACCATTCCTCGGGCAAGCCCAACTTGCCTTGAAAGCGGATCCGATCTCCATAGGCGACATCCCGAACGCCAAATGCAGAAACCAGAACATTTCCGGAAACCTTCATACACGCTTTATTCCGGCAAGCTTCTTCCAGCGCCACAGTACCGCGCGTCAGGTCATTCTTTCCCCATGCGGAAATATCCACATCCGAGACGATCAACCCCGTAAATGTCACCGGGCTACCTTTCAAAAAAACAGCCGCGCGCGCAATATGATCAGCCGGCAGCGTGCGCACCGTTAATAATGACAGCGCGCCAAGCCCGGCATAAAGAATCAGAATGCCCAAAACGCCGCGGCATGCCAAAATCCCGCCGATAACAACGCAGGCGATCGTGATAAGCCATGGCCAGCATCCCGTATCCGGCGTGCCTGTTGCCGCAAAGCTGATGCCCCATATCCCCATAATAAAAGTTATGGTCACCCAAAGTAGCGGGCGATGCGTGCGTGACATGATTATTTCTTCTCTAGTGTTTGCCGCGGGGCCGCGAGATGGGGGCGGATCTTGGCAAATGCCGCGGCTTTGATCTTGCCGGCTTTTTGAATGTCATCAACAGACTGAAATGCCCCGTTCTTTTGTCGAAAAGCCATGATCCGGCCCGCGGCCGATGGCCCTATTCCGGGCAATGCCAGAAACTCTTCATACGATGCCGTATTGATATTAAGACGAACAGCCAGGACAGGCTTATCCAGCAGATTTAAATACCCTGCCAGCGGTGGGGACAAACGAAAGCAAAGCTGTAACACTAATCCCGCGAAGAAGATCGTGCCCAGGAATAAAAGGATCTTACGTTCATTATCCGTTAAAAAAAACATGACCCCGCGTGGAGAGCAACGGGGCCAGAAAAGAATGGAAGGTAGGATTTATATTACCAAGAACATCCGAAAAACGCAAGCACAATACGGGCACGCACTTATTTCTCTGAATACACTTTTTTCCCGCCACAAATGGTCGTGATCACTCGCCCGCGCAGTTGACGCCCGATAAAAGGCGAATTTTTGGACTTGGACGCAATATCCTCTTTCGTGACCATCCACTTACGCTCAGGGTCAACAATAACAATATCCGCATCCCTGCCTTCGGCAATTTCGCCTTTATTCACAAGGCCTGTCAGGTGCGCCGGCGCGGCCGACATTTTATCCACGAGCCCTGTCAGCGTCAGAATACCATTACCCACAAGCTCGGTCATGCCCAAGGCAAACGCCGTTTCAAGGCCCACAAGGCCTGGCGGCGCGCAGTCAAAATCCGCTTCCTTATCTTCAAGTGTATGCGGCGCGTGATCCGTCGCGATACAATCGATCGTCCCATCCTTCAAGCCATCCTTGATCGCCTGCACATCCGCAGCCATGCGCAGCGGCGGATTCACCTTCGTCGATGTATCAAAACTTTTAACCGCGTCATCCGTCAATGTAAAGTGATGCGGAGTAGCCTCGGCCGTTACCTGAATCCCTTCGGCTTTAGCCCGGCGAATCAGCTCAACCGACCTTGCCGACGATACATGCATAAAATGCACGCGCGTTTTAAGATAACGCGCCAGCTCGATATCCCGGGCGATAATCACGGTTTCCGCAATGATCGGATCGCCCCGAAGCCCCAGGCGCGTCGAGACTTCGCCCTCATTCATCACGCCCTTGGCTGAAAGATGTTCGTCCTCACAATGCTGCATGACCAAAAGCCCAGCCATCGACGCGTATTCCAACGCCCGGCGCATAAGCCCCGCGTTCATGACCGCGCGCCCGTCATCCGACACGCCCAAACAACCTGCGCGCTTCAGATCCATCATTTCGGTAATTTGCTCGCCCGCCCGGCCCTTGGTGATCGCCCCAACCGGATACACATTCACCAGCCCTACTTTCTTGGCCTGATCCAGAACGAATTGCACCACCTGCGCCGTATCGATCGCCGGTATCGTATTCGGCATGGCAAAAATGGCGGTAAAGCCGCCTTTGGCCGCGGAGGCTGAACCCGTCGCGATCGTTTCCTTGTCCTCGCGCCCCGGCTCACGCAAATGCACATGAAGATCAATGAACCCGGGAAGAACCTTAAACCCAACAGCGTCGATCACCTCGACCCCTGGCGCGCTGATCGACGGCGCGATCTTTTTGATCTTTCCATCTTCCACAAGAATATCCACAGGCGCCCGGCTTTCACCGGCCGCATTCACCACACACGCATTTTTGATCAGCAACCCCATACACACCTCATTTGGATTTTCTTCCCAGAAGAAGATATAACACCGCCATGCGCACGGCAATGCCGTTCGTGACCTGCTCCAAAATGACCGACTGCGGCCCGTCCGCCACTTCGGCCGCGATCTCGACGCCTCGGTTCGTCGGCCCCGGATGCATGACCAGCGCCTTGGGCTTCGCCAGCCTCAACCGTTCGGGCGTAATACAGAATTCCCGGACATATTCCGTGACCGACGGAAGGAACGATTCCTGCTGGCGCTCTTTTTGCATGCGCAGGCCCATGACCACATCCGCGTCTTTGAGCGCTTTATTAATATCGCAGGTCGCTTCGGCGCCCATGGCCTCAATGCCGATCGGGATCAAGGTCGAGGGCCCGCACACGGTCACATGCGCACCCATGGTCACAAGCCCCTGGATATCCGACCTGGCTACCCTTGAATGCAAAATATCTCCGACGATCGTCACTTTAATATTTGAGAAACTTCCCAACTTCTCATGGATCGTAAACATATCCAACAATGCCTGGGTCGGATGCGCCCGGCACCCGTCTCCGGCATTCACGATCGCCATTTTCGTGCCCTGCGCCAGCATCTGCGGCACACCCGACGCCTGATGCCGCACCACGACCAGATCCACATTCATCGCCTGAATATTGAGCGCGGTGTCCAGGATCGTTTCACCTTTGGTGAGCGAACTATTCGTCGACTGGATCGTTAGCGTATCCGCAGAAAGCCGTTTGGCCGCCAGCTCGAACGACACCCGCGTCCGCGTGGACGGCTCCGCAAAAAGAAGCGCCACGGTCTTGCCGCGCAACGCCGGCACTTTCTTGACCTCGCGCGACGACACTTCCTTGAAGGACTTCGCTGTCTCCAGAACAAGGCCGATCTCATCTTTCGTGAGGCTGCCCATATCCAGAAGATGTTTATGCTTCCAACCCATCATATTTTATCCCTCGATCACAACGCCATCTTCATGGCTGTCCGATTCCTGCAGCGATACCTTCACCTGCTGGGTTTTCGATGTAGGAATGTTCTTCCCTACAAAATCCGCCCGGATCGGCAATTCCCGATGCCCGCGGTCAACCAGGACCGCCAATTGAATGCTCGACGGCCGCCCAAAATCCACGAGCGCATCCAGCGCCGCGCGGATCGTGCGGCCCGTATACAACACATCATCGACCAGAACGACCTTCTTGTCGGTAATATCAAAATCAATGAGCGTTTCGTGAATGACCGGCTGTTTCTTGATGATATTCAGGTCATCACGATAAAAATTAATATCCAGGATGCCATAAAGAAGTTCTTTGCCCTCGATCTGGCGGATCGCGGCCCTCAGCCGCTCAGCCAAAACCACCCCGCGCGTACGGATCCCGACCAAACAGACCTCATCCACACCCTTGTTCCGCTCGAGGATCTCGTGGGCAATGCGCGTGACCGCGCGCCGTACCTGATCCGCATCCATGATCTTTGAAGAAGTGCTCATAGGTTCCTCTCTAAAATAAAAAACCTTCCCCCCGCCTAAGCGAAGAGAAGGATTATATCGGTATGGTGCTTTGAGATACGCTCTAAGTTACACATGACCTTGTCCTTTGCGGCTTCTCTGAGCCGTATTAAAGGAATGATATTGGGTTAAGAGTACCATCCAATGGTTATTTTGTCAAGGACGGAATAAGCACCACGAATTCGCCCAGGGGCTTGTGGGCTTCAAAGTGTTGGGTCAGGACACTCGCGCGGCCCTCCAAGCGTTCTTCAAATTTCTTGGTCAGTTCGCGCGTCACGACCACCACAGGGTCGCCCAGGGCGTCTTCGATCTCTTTAAGGGTTTTTTGAATGCGGTGGGGCGATTCATAAAAGATCGTCGTGCCTTCTGCCGTCAGGCACGTTTCCAGCGCCTTGCGCCGGGCGCCGGGCTTGACCGGCAGAAATCCTTTGAATACAAACTGATCTGATGGCAGGCCCGACAGCGTGAGCGCCGCCAAACACGCGCTCGCCCCCGGGATCACGGTCATAGGAATATTATTCTCTTTGGCCAGGCGGATCAGGCGAAACCCCGGATCGCTGATGCCCGGCGTTCCGGCATCAGAGATGAGCGCAATATTCTTACCTTCCTGAAGAAGCCTCAGGAAATGCTCGGCCTTGCCCTTTTCGTTGTGGTCAAAATTACTGGTCAGCGGCGCCGTAAATCCATATTCTTTGCACAAGATCGCCGAATGGCGCGTATCCTCGGCCGCGATCAGGTCTACGCTCTTTAAAACCTCGATCGCGCGCAGCGTAATGTCTTTCAAATTCCCGATAGGAGTCGAAACGATATACAGCATGTTATACCCGGCTGACCATAAAAAGTTGCAAGAGATATTGTTCCAGCTCCATCAAGGACGCGCCACACTCTGCGGCGCCTTCCTGATACTGCTGAAGGACCACTTTAAGGGTCGTCATTTCACGCCGAAACCCGTCGGGGATATTGCCGGACAAAAACAGCGCAACAAGCTCGATCGCGCGCGCAACCGCCTCCTGGCAATGAAACGCATCGGCTTTGCTTTCCCAGACGCGGGCCCGTGTCACTTCCGCCGTAATATGCCCGACTTGCTCGGCAACGCCCAGGCAGGCAAAATTCCCGACACGGCTCATGCCTGCCACCTTACGCGCTCACGCACCAGCGCTAAAACTTTCTCGCAGATATCCACGCGCTTGATATGCATGGACATATTCCCGTCTTTCGGCCGGATATTGATCATCGACGTGTATTCCAGCGAAGACTCAAGCGTATCGTTAAAATTAATATTAAAACCCCAAAGGTCCTGCTGACGGGACCCGTTTTCTAACAGGAGGGCTTCCGCATCGGCATGAAGGCTCCCGCCCACCGCAATGACACGGCGTTCAAGGTCGGCAACACCCTTCACCATGGTCTTGAACGTTTCATCGGCAAGAATAACAAGTTCTTCGCGGGAGATCTGATCGTCCACGATCTTGATCATCATAGGATCACTCCACGGTGACCGATTTAGCGAGATTCCTCGGCTGGTCGACATCGCAGCCGCGGTTCACGGCCACATGATAGGCAAAAATCTGTAACGGCAGTACCGCCAACAGCGGTGTTACTATTTTATTTGTCCTGGGGATCGCGATCACATGGGTAGCGTGGGTACGGATCTCTTCATCGCCGGCCGTCGCGATCGCGAGCACCTTGCCTTTGCGTGACAGGATCTCCTGGATATTCGAGATCATTTTTTCATACACATCCGACTCGGGCGCGATGCAGACGACCGCGCGATATTCGTCGATCAGGGCAATAGGCCCGTGCTTCATTTCCCCGGCCGCATAACCTTCTGCCGGGATATACGAAATTTCCTTCAACTTAAGAGCGCCTTCGAGTGCCGACGGATAATTGATATTCCGCCCCAGATACAGAAAACATCCGAAATTGGAATACTCTTTCGCCACTTTGGCAATATCCTTATGCCCTTCCAGAATAATGCGGCACAGGTTCGGGATCTCGACGAGATCTTTCACCAGTTTTGCACGATTCTTAGGCGGAATGGCGCCATGGATCTCGGAAAGCTTGATGGCGAACAGATACAACATGGCCACCTGCGCCGTATACGCCTTGGTCGACGCCACGCCGATCTCCGGCCCGGCATGCGTATATAAAACGCCGTCCGATTCGCGCGCGAGCGACGAACCGATCACGTTGCAGATAGAAACAATTTTAGCGCCCTTGGCCCGGGCCTCACGCACCGCGGCCAGCGTATCCGCCGTCTCGCCGGACTGACTCACGGCCAGGACAAGCGTGCGGCTGTCAATGATCGGATTGCGATAACGAAATTCGCTCGACACATCCACATCGACCGGGACCCGCGCCAGCTCTTCGATAATATAGCGCCCCACCAGCCCCGCATGATACGCGGTCCCGCACGCCACCACCTGCACGCGACGGATATTCTTCAAAGCCTTTTCTGACAGCCCAAGCCCGTCGAGCACAACGCGCCCTTTTTTCACGCGCGCACCGAACATCTTGGCAAGCACATCCGGCTGTTCGTGGATTTCCTTGAGCATAAAATGCGGAAAGCCCTGCTTCTTGGCCGCATCCATATGAAAGGTCACCTGATCGATCGTAAACGGCGCTTTCTTCCCGTCAAAGGTCATGACCGAAATGCCGTCCTTCCTGAGGACCGCCATCTCGCCGTCTTTCAAATAAATAACACGCCGCACATGCCGCATGATCGCCGGCACATCCGACGCCACAAAATATTCATTCTTGCCAACCCCGATGATGAGCGGCGACCCCACGCGTGCCACGACCAGCGTTTCCGGATCATCGACCGCAACAACCCCGATCGCGAATGCGCCCTCAAGGTCCCTGATCGCGCGCTGGACCGCCTTCACCAGGTCACCCTCAAAATACTGGTCGATCAAATGAACAATGACCTCGGTATCTGTTTCTGAAAGAAAGGCAACACCCTTGCGGATAAGCGCGGCCTTTAATGTCTGATAATTTTCAATGATGCCGTTGTGCACGACCGCGATCGTGCCTCGGACATTTTCATGAGGATGGGAATTCTTGCGGCACGGCGCGCCGTGTGTCGCCCAGCGGGTATGCGCGATGCCGATATGCGCCTTGGGAAGCGCATGCGTACTTAACAATTCTTCAAGCCGGCGGATCTTGCCCTGTTCCTTGCGAACGTCAACTTTGACAGCTCCGGGAGCGATCACCGCGACGCCGCTGGAATCATAGCCGCGATACTCCAGGTTCTTTAACCCTTCGATCAGGATGGGCAACGCTTCTTTACTGCCAACATAGCCGACAATGCCGCACATAAAAACCCGCTTTCCTGTCAATACAAAAGGCCATATATCTTAAAAGGGCTTAAGGCCCTCTCGCAGACATATGGCCTTAAAGAGTGTGTGTTACGCTTTTACTTCAACAGCAGCGCGGACATTGACGAACGTGTCCACCTTGCCGGTCTTACGAATGCGCTTCTTGGTAAAATAAACCGTCCCGGCACACGCTGCGGAAAGATGCATCCGCCCGCGTACGTTAACGCCCGGTTTCCAATGATCGCCCTGACGGGTAAGCATGGCGCCCTCTTTAACAGGCTGGCCGCCGCCTACCTTGATGCCGCGCGTTTCACAATAGATCTTATGAGATAAACCACCGACTCTGCCGCCCATGACACTGTACCTCTCGTTTATAATTAATACATCCGGCCGGACCTTGTTGCCGGCAAATTGAGGCTCAAATATACAACAAAACCACGAAATAGCAAAGGAATTTTTATTCCTGCCCTGCGCTTACTTCTTTGCCTGCACCGCGGCATCCGCAGCTTTATTCGCTTTTTCCTTCAGCGCCTTTTCAATTTCAGCCTTCCATTGCGTCAGATCGCGCGCCGAAGTCAGGCGGCCATTCAAAAAGAACGTCGGTGTGCCGCGCACGCCAACATTGCCCGCCAGTTCCGTATCCGCCTGCAGCGTCTTCTCAAAATCCGCGTCCTTGTCTTTCAAGTCCTTCAGGAACTGCTCGACATTCAATCCAACTTTACCTGCCAGCTCTTTATACTTGTCATCACCCAGCGCCTGCTGATTGGCATAAAGCTCATCGATCATTTCAAAATACTTCCCCTGAAGCCCGGCGGCCAAAGCAGCCTTAGCTGCGCCGCGCGCGTTCGGATGGAACGGCAGCGGATAATTCTTGACCACAAAACGCACATCATTAGGATACGCCTTCAAAACATCCTTGATCGGCGCATGAAACCTGGAACAGAACGGGCACTGAATATCTGTGAATACCGTGATGATCGCCTGGCCATCCTTGGCACCCGCGACCGCAGAACTTCCGACGGGAATGTTGTGCACCGTTGTATAATCTTCCGGCGGAGGCTGAGGAGGATTCTGCCGCTGCTTCATATCTTTCAGCGAATTCTCGAGCGACGTCAACTTGGCCAACAACGCCCCCTGATCGCCGGACACAGGCTGAGCGCCTGTATTCAACGTCGACAATTTAAGTTCGATCGATTTTTGTGTGGCCGCGATCTCGCGCAAAGACGCCTGTAATGGTGCGGTCGCTGTCTGAACAGCGAATGTAATGCCGACCAACAGCGTCATGCCCGCAAGGGCCCCTGCCGCAACTGCTACGCCAATACCTGAAGCTCTGTTTTCCATAAACCCTCCTGTGCTGTTGTATATAATGGACAATAGTTTAACGCAAGCCCCGCATTGAGGCAAGCGATTCTCTACAAGTTAATCCCGCCATAATGTTCTATAATATATTTCACATCTTCCCAGCGGTGCGGACAGCCAAATACCGCGATAATATATTGATGGCTGTCTTTTTCCGCATACCCCACAAAACAGGCCTGGGCTTCACGGGTATAACCGGTCTTTCCATACACATCCTGTTTCCAGCCCTGGAACAGGGATTTATTATGCGACTTAAGGACGATCTTTCGCCCCGCCTCTGAAAATACCGTGCGGTAACGGAACTGGATCGCCTCACGGAAGAACGGTTTTTTCATCGCCTCACGGAAAATAAGCGCCATATCATACGCGGTCGTGAACTGCGGATCATCCGACGGTAAGCCATGCGCGTTCGCAAACAGCGTATGCTTGGCCCCGATCCAGCGTGCCCGGTCATTCATCAGCGTCACGAACTGCTTTTCAGAACCGGCCGCCGCCTCAGCCAACGCGATCGCCGCGTCATTGGCGGAGTTCAGCAGCGCGCAATATAAAAGGTCGCGCACCGTATACCGTTCACCGGCTTTAGCGTCGATCTTGCTGGGAAGGATGCTCGCGGCTTTTGGGCTGATCGTCACAAGCTGATCCAGCGGCAAGCGCTCAAGCACAATAAGCGCGGTCATGATCTTCGTCGTACTCGCCGGGAATACACGGCGCGATGCGTCTTTATCATAAAGCACGCGCATCCGGTCGTCCACAAAGAGCGCGGCCTTGGCCGTCACTTTAAACGGCCCCGTGGGCTTGGCCGGAACCGCCGTGTGCGCGCGCGCCTTGCGCCTGGCCTCAGCCATGGACGGCATCAGGGCCTGGCACACAAAAACGGCCAACACCATAACGACACTAAAGCGATGAATTTTATGCATGGCCGCTGTTTTCATACGCATCCCGGGCTTTCACCAATGCCAGCCGAACACCTTCCGTCGGAAGGATATTCAGGCCCTGTGCAGCGCCCACGCGCCAGCCTTTCGGCGTTTGTTCGATCATGATCCACAAATATTGCGTCCTTTTGTCTTCGGTCACGATCGCCAGCACCATGCCCTGGCCGCGCGCGGCATCGAACAAAGGTTCCTTGAATTCAACACAGACCCGGCCGACCAGGTTTTCAAACACAGCCTGCGCCGGGTCAGCCTTAGCGATCAAATATTTCTGCATAATACCACGTTCTTTCTCTTCCACCAGTACCGCCGACATTTTTGTGAACACGAGCTCATAAAACTCGGCCTGTCCACTTTCCTGCCATTTCTTTTCAAACTTGGTCCTGTATGTCGGCGGGATCACCCGCGCTTCCACAGAAAAGCCGGAACCCGGAATGTTTTCCTTGATCCAGGCCACATACGGCGCATGATCCGTCACAACCTTGAGGACGCCGCCATTGATCAGGCGCGTATTCATGAGCTTCAAAAAATCCGACGAAAACAGCCGATTCTTCGCATGCCGCTTCTTCGGCCACGGGCACGGGAACAGGCAATGGATCTTCTGAAGCGCATCCGGCCCGAAAAGTTCCTCGACGCCGGCGCGAGCATCCACGCTCATAACGCGCACATTCGTCAATTGTGCCTCATGGATCTTACGCAGTGTCTTAATAATGCGCTTCGTGTCCTGTTCGAACCCGATAAAATTCGTCTGCGGCGCCGCTGCCGCGATCCCGACAAGATACTCGCCGGTACCAAACCCGATCTCAAGCTCGAGCGGCCGGGCATTGCCAAAAATAGCGTCCCAGCGGATCGGAAACGCAAGCGTCCCGAAATCAAGATACGACTCAAGCGATCCGTACGCGTAATTATTTTTCATACTTCTTTTGAAGCGCCTGCAAGTCTTCGCGGCTTTTGGCGACCAGAATATTATTCTGATACACCAGCGGTAACAGGTCGTTTTCGCCCACAGCAACCCCGGCCGCCACATCATGCGTCAAATAATGGTCGACGAGATACTGATCCGCGCCCAGCGTCAGCACCTCGGATGAATACAAATTCTGGACCTGGACCGGCTTTGCCGCCTGCGTAACCGGATCAATAACATAACCGACCGTGACCGGCGCTTTCATGAGCGCGATCACTTCCGTGCGCGTCATGCCCAACACGAGCCTCGACGCTGCTGGCGCCACCATGAGCGCCGGCACGTTCACCGCCGGCAAAGGATTCACGGCCACCGCACAGCCGGACACGCTCCATGCCGCTATCAAAATATATAGAAATTTTCTTTGTCCCATGCTTCCGGCTCCCCGCTAATAGATCCTGGCCTTACCCGAATCTTTCCATTCCTGAAATAAAGCCCTGCATTCTTCCCTTAAACACCCACCGTCGATCTCGACCGGGCTTCCGCCCTCGTCTTTCATCACGCGGTTGGAAATGGCCAGTTCGTTAAATCCGGCTGCCTGCGCATCCGCGATCGACGCGCCGTACACAATCCGCTTGATTTTAGCCCAATGGATCGCGGCAAAACACATCGGGCACGGCTCAGTCGTGGAATAGATCGTGCATCCTGACAGATCGATCGCGCCCGCGTTCCTGCACGCCTCACGAATAGTATTCACTTCTCCGTGCGCCGTAATATCGGTCGTAAGCCACACCACATTATGCGCACAGGCAAGGACTTTCGCGTCGGAAGAAACAATGCAGGCACCAAAAGGCGTCTGGCCGTTTTGAATCCCTTCGCGGGCCTTTTGGACCGCCAGGCGCATGAATGTGTCATCTGCCATATTCAACATGGCGGGTATATTAGCAAGTAAAATGGTAAATGTAAAAAATAAAAAGGCACAAAATAAATACTGCCCCTCCTCTGGCCTATGCTATCATTCCTTACTTGTCAACTTAACCAAGGACACCTATGTTCGAACATATTATTCTCGGCGCGATACAGGGGATCACGGAATGGGTTCCGATCAGTTCCAAAGGCTGCGTCATCGCGGCAAAAGTCCACTTCTTCCACAGCCAGGACTCACTGAACGACCTGATCAACTACGCCCTCCTGTTGCATCTGGGCACATTTTTCGCCGCCGTCGTTTATTTCTGGAAAGATATCCAGAACATTTTCCGCTCCTGCCTGGCGCCCCAAGACGACAGCCGCGATGGGCGTAAAGTCCTGATCTTTCTTCTGACCACGACGGTGCTGACAGCCCTGGGGCAGCTCATCATTAACCATGCCGATGCGCTCGCCCATAGCCTGCCGCATGCCAAGACCGCGGTCACGAGTATTATCGCCGCGTGCCTGATCATCGCGGGTTTTGTTCAGCTGAAAGCTCCGGCAGAAGGCGAACGCACGCAAAAAGACCTGACCCTTCTCGACGGATTGATCCTCGGCCTCACCCAGGCCATCGCTACCATGCCCGGCTTATCGCGCGCCGGCACGACCATGGCCGCATTGTCTTTCCGGAAATTCGACAAAGAACATACGCTCAAATTAAGTTTTCTCATGAGCCTCCCGGTTATTCTCGTCGGCAATATCGTCAAGAATCATCACGCGATTCTGACCTTCGGGCCTCAGTGGATGGGCGTTCTGGCCTCTTTTGTCGTCGGGATCTTAAGCATTAAGACGATCATGGGCTTTGCCCGCCGGATCAATTTCGGCTGGTTTTTGGTCACGATCGGCAGCATCCTGTCGGTCGCTATCCTGACCGGAATGCTTGATTAACAGGCATTAAAAGGGGTATACTATATCCATGGTTATGCGTGATGAAAAAGACCGCCGGCATGCCCGTGTGCGGGAAGACATTCCCGTCCGCTGGACGTCTGCCACCGACGACCGCTATGGCCGCGGGATCCTGCGGAACATCAGCATCAGCGGCACCCTCCTTGAAGCGAAATCCAAAGACACCTTGCGCCCCGGGGAGCGCGTGATCATGAAAGCGGAAGAAGCTCATGAAGATATGTATGTGCCTGAAACCGGCATGATCATGTGGGTCAAGCCCAGGCCGAATGGCTACGCTTTTTACGGCATCGAGTTCCTCAAGCCCCCGCCTGCCAAAATAGAACACATCCTGTCTCACGTCCAACAGAAGCTCGACGAAATGGCCTCGGGCATGGGCGGCAGTATCGGAGATGCGCATTTCGGATTACGGGAATAAAAAAGCCCTGCCTTTTGGCAGAGCCTTTTTCATTATTTGGTAGCCCCAACCGGATTTGAACCGGTGTTTGATGGCTGAGAACCATCCGTCCTGACCAGGCTAGACGATGGGGCCAAAATATGTCTTCCGAAGGTGTCAAATATAACACAGAACCTGAAAAAAGCAAAAAATAATTTTCCTTTGCCCTCGGCTTCCGGTACATTGTTCCTATGACCCCTGAACAGCCAGCTCTCCGGATTGTTACGCCCATCACCATAAAGAACACCGTTCTATACGACGACCAGACGCGCCTGTGGATGCGCATGGTCTTGTTCACACCGGCTGTGGATGAAAAACTTTGTGCCGCATCGCCGGAAGCCGGACAATTATATAAAAAATATATCTTTCTCGGAGAAACAGGCATTGCGTTGCTGGGGATCGCTACATTCTGCGCAGGCGCCACATTCGCTGTAGCCGAATCCTTCTGGCTGCCTTTAAGCGCAGCCAGCGTCGCGGCCATCATCGCTGCCATTACATGTTTTATCCTGCGCCGCTCACCGCTTGCCGCCCTCGCCGCCAAACTCATTGAACTTGACGCGCCGTCCTATCCGCCGAACATGACTCTCTTCCAATTAGGAGAGATCTACGCGCGGCAATACGATACGCCATCCCTCGTGGACATGATCTGCCAATGGCACAACTGGATCAACAGCGCCTGTATTGTTTTTTATTTTTCTGCTTTGGGATTGTATTTCCTGCCAACATGGAAAATCGTTATTTTCTGTGTCACCGGCGGCGCTGCCGCTACGCTTCTTTTTAAAGCGTTTACCCTTTTGCAACAGCATCAAAGAATCAAGGGTGATAATAAAAAAATTGGATAAGGCCGACACATCCCAAGGCTAAACACCCGACAAAGGATGTCGTCAGAAGAAAGAACGCTGAGATCAGAAAAAAACTTTTACGCATCAGCCACGACACTCCCAGCTTCGGATGTTCCCATACCTGATGAAAAATATCGAATGCGCACCAGTTAAGATTAATAAGCTTCTCCCGGCGGACAATGTCCGAAAAGAACGCCGATCCCGGAAGGGGGGTCAAAAAAGACAGCCCGGTTGCTGACGGAAAGATCCTGAAACAGAACCACCAAAGCCGGAACAGATCCACCCAGGAATCTTCCGGAAATCCAAAAATAAACTGCCCCTTGATCTGGATCCCGGCATTCTTTATCCGTTGCGTCAACATAAAATAATCTTTAGCGAATACAAATTTACCCGTCTTTCTTTCCGAAGATCCGGGGCGAATCTCATATCCAACCAGAACCCCGGCACATCCCGACTCTTTCAAAAGGCGCAAGGTTGTTTCATCCTCGGCGATATCAATGCTCGTATCCGCCCCCCAGCGCATATTCATGGGCTTAAGAGCCCGGAATAATTTTCGTGCATATTCCGGATCCGCATAAATATTATTATCTAAAAATGCCATATACCGGCGGCCTGCCCGAACCTTCCGAATAAGCGCTAAGAAATCATCCAGCGGCTTTTGAATGCAGACATTCCCCGCGAGCGCGTTCCCGGCACAAAAATAACAATTAAACTTACACCCCCGATGAGCCTGTAGCGAACCCAGTACCCGGGCCACAGGGCCGTTCAACAAAAATTGCTGAACTTCAACCGCCGCCGCCAGTGAACAATGCCCCCGATATATTTTTTGGAGGCGCCCCTCTTCGAAATCCCTGACCACATCTTTCCAAACCCTC
>JADFWS010000041.1 GCA_015234065.1 Candidatus Omnitrophota bacterium | reverse complement strand
ATATTTCAATTTGATCGCCTGGAACATGAGATACGGCTCAAGTTCATAGGTATCCAGCCACGGCTGATCAAGATCAATGCGTGTATCATCAAGGATCGCCAGCCGAAACGCCCTGAAGCCATTGGTCGAATCCGTCACCTTGGCGCCGGTAAAAAAAGACATCAGCATCGGATGCGCGCGCGTCGCCAACTTCCGGTAGAACGGCATATCTCCGCCGGTGCCAACCTTGCCCTTATAGCGAGACCCCTGCACAAAATCAAAACCACCGTCGGTGATCGGCTTGAGCACATTCTGGATCTCGTTGGGATTATCCTTGTCGTTCCCGGCCATGATCACAAGGACATCATATTTATTCTTCTGTGCGTAACGGATCACCGTACGGATCGCCGCGCCAACACCCCTGCGCGTATCATGCCTGAGCGTCTTGACGCCGCGTGATGCATAACTGGCGATCGTTGCGGTCGTCCCATCCGTCGAGCAGTCGTCCATGACCAGATAATCAACTTTGCCCGCGCTCGGGCTGTTCAAAAAACGTTCGATCACACTTTTGATCTTGACGTTCTCGTTGAAGGCGATCGGAGACACTAAAACGTTCATGCCGCCCCCTTAACACGATGGCCGCTCTCATCCACACGCCCGATAGGCCGGGCCGGATTTCCGACGACCGCGGTATACGGCGGCACATCCTTGACCACAACGCTTCCGGCGCCAACAACCGCATACATACCAATCGTGACCCCGCACAGGATCGTGGCATTCGACCCGATCGACGCGCCCTTCTGGACCGTCGTTCTTTCCAGTTTCCAGCCGGGCTTGCGGCTGCGCGGATGACGGTCATTCACGAACGCCGCGTTCGGCCCCACAAAAACATCGTCTTCCAGAACAATGCCGTCATAGACGGAAACACCATTCTTGACCGTAACATTATCCCCGAGAAGCGCGCCTTTTTCGATAAAGGAATGGTCGCAAATATTGCAATTTTTGCCGATCACCGCGCCATCCATCACATTCGTGAACGCCCAGATGCGGGTATCGTCCCCGATCACGGCATTATTTCCGACGAGAGCCATGGCATGTTTGAAAAATCCCATATTATACCTCGACTAAAGCGCCGTGACGATCCATGGAACGCTGGATCGCCGTCAGCGAACGTACGACGGATTCCGCCTTACCCGCATCCGCAATATCCGCCTTCTTGCCATTCACGATACAGTCAATAAAATACTGCCCCTGCGCTTTGAGCGGCTCCTGCAAATTGATCTTGGGGATGAGAATGGCCCCCTCGCGCGACAAGAGCTGGAACTCGCCGTAACTTTCATAATATTTGGTCGTGCGCTCGACGTATTTATCGTATACGCGCACAGCGCCGAGCGTATCCAGGTCATCCCATACGATCATCTTCTTTTCGCCGACGATCGTGATCTGGCGAACCTTGCGCGGATCGGCCCAGCTCACATGGATATTGACCAGACGCCCGTCGGGATAATCCAGTGTGGCAAACGCGAGGTCTTCCAGCTTGTTCCCCAGGCATTTCAGGCCGCGGGCAGATGCCCCGACAGCCGCATCGCCGAGCAAATAATCAAAAATGGAAATATCATGCGGCGCCAGGTCCCACAGCGCGTTGACATCATAACGAAACGGCCCGAGATTCGTACGTTCGGAATGAGCATAAAAAACACGGCCCAGCTCCCCGCTCTGAATGAATTCCTTTACCCAGCGGATGCCGGAATTAAACAGAAAAACATGCCCGACCATGAGGATACGATTCTGCTGTTCGGCGAGCTGTCCCAACGCGGAACACTCGTCTGCGGTCATGGCAAGCGGCTTTTCGCACAGCACATGTTTGTTCGCCAAAAGCGCTTCCTGCGTGATCTGAAAATGATATTTCGTCGGCGCCACAATACATACGGCGTCGATATCTTTATTATTCAGGATGTCCTGGTAACGCGTCGTCGTCTGGATCGATGGGAACATCGCCTTCATAGCGGCTAAACGCTTCTCATCCAGATCCGCGCACATAAGGCATTGAGTATTGGCAAGCTGGGCAAAAACACGGATATGATTCGGCCCCCAATGGCCGCACCCGATAACGCCGACAGAGATCAATGGAACCTCCTTATAGATAAGTAAAAATCAAAGTTTATTATATAGATTAAAAATAATATAAGAAAGATATTCTTTGCCAAGTTCTTTCGCGCCTCCTAAAATATCCTAATCCTATGAACACAAGATACCTTTGCTCCAGAACAAATCTTGCCCTGTCGATCATTCTGATCGCCACGGTCTTTGGCATTGTTTCCGCATGGAAAGAAATACAAAGCATTCAGGAAAAACGCGCGCAAATGCCCTTCGTTTTCGGCGGAGATATGTTCGAAGGTATTAAAAGTGCCATTGTCGGTGAACGCATGGTGGGCTACATTACAGATCGTGATATGAAAAATGACAAAGTTTCCATGCGCTTTGCCCAGGCCCAGCTTACGCTTGTACCCGCGATCCTGGACCTTAATAATACCGCACACCGCTTCGTTGTTATTGATTTCGACGATCCGCGAAAAGCCGCCATGGCCTTAAAACTCATCCAGGCCAATCCGATCCGTCAGGGCGGCCCTGGGCTTATCCTTGCTGAAAGGCTGCGCCCATGATCTACATTCTTCCGGGGATCATCGCGTGCCTTGAAGGGATATTGTTTCTCGCCCTCCTTCTTCCAAAGAACACACTGGCCCAACCGCTTTTTGTATTTCTGGGCTGGCTTATCGGCCTTGGGTTAAGCGGGATCCTGACATTTACAAGTTTTCTCTTCTTCGGGCAATTTTTAGCCTGGTATGTGATCACACTAAATATCCTGGTGACAGCCGGGTTTGGCGTTATCGCGTTCCAACAAAAACGCTTCCCCACTTTCGACCGTTCCGCGTGGGGCGCGGCCGACATCACCGGATTGATCCTCGTCGCTTTTTTTTGCGTCCCGGTCGTGATGCACGCACTGATCTATCCCTACGGCGGCTGGGACGCCTGGTCTTGCTGGAACCTCAAGGCGCGCTTTCTTTTTCTCGGCGGAGAAAACTGGAAGAACATGTTCGACCCTGTGTTATGGCGCACGAACACCGCGTATCCGCTGCTGCTGCCCCTCATGAACGCCTGGTCGTGGAGTTTTGGCACCGAGCCTGTTTCTTATGTGCCTTTGGCCAATTCATGCCTGATCACATTTCTCATGGGGACTATTCTCTTATATGGCATTAAAACGCTCACAAAGAATGCCGGCGCCATTCTTGCTCCGTTATGGGGATTATCGATCCTGTTTCTGATCAAACTTGCCTCAAGTCAATACAGCGATCTTCTGACCGGAACCTGGCTGTTGGCCGCACTCATCGCATTCCGGCTTTTTACCACGCGCGCTCAAACGCCATTTCTTCTCATCACGATCATCTGTTTAGGGCTCATGAGTTTTACCAAAAGCGAAGGGCTGGTCCTTGCGGTGCTGACTCTCTTTAGCGGAGCTTGTTTTATTGCGTTGCGTCCAGATCTGCGCGGCCAAGCACTGGCCTCCTGGCGCAGTATCATCATCACCGCGATCCTGGCGTTTCTACCCATGCTCATTTTTCAATTGTTCTTCGCGCCCGATAGCCATACCTTTATCAACGGCCTTACATCCATCAACAAACCAACGTCGCTGGAACGGCTTCAGGCCACATGTGTTTTTTACGGAATTGAATTTTTAAGCCCGAAATGGAACGCCTTTTGGATCATTAGCGCGATCGGGATCTTGCTTGCCTGGAAAAAAGCCTGGAAGGACGGGCTTTGGCTTATCCCGGCGATTCTTGGATCTTATCTAATGGTCGTCGGTGCGGTTTACTACGTGAACACGTTCTTTGAGATCGTGTGGTGGCTGTCCACAACGCTTAACCGCGTCCTCTTCGCGCTCATCCCCTCGGTCACGCTCTGGGTGTTTCTGGCACTACTATAATGGTGACAGGCACCATTGTTTTTTACCGTCGGGGGAAAATGGTCATATTTTTTATTTCTTAAAACAGACCGCACAGGGTTTGTAACCGTCTTTTTCAGCCGCAACTGCGTCTTTATAATACAGCTTATTTTCGGTCGCCATATTGCCGACCATCTTGCAGGACTGCTTATGATACTTGCCGCCGCTCTTGGTGGCGACCCCACTGTTATACATAAAACAAAACTATTTTCTGTCTAGCTCTGTTTTTACCAAAACGTTTTATTGTTTATCCCAACAGATTCATCACTTTCTTTCTTTTGATCAACCATAAAGCCATCCCGCATGGATTTTACATTTCTTAATCGAAGGGCTGGATGCGGATAAGGCGAACAGGGCAACAGCGCATCCCAGCACTGATCTCCCTCCGCAGGAACATACATAACCAACCCGGAACGCGTCGTATATGTATTTAAACGCACCTGCGGAGCATCGATTAGCGGCAATTTCTCCAAACAAATAAGTGTTCCAATATTTCGAAGATCACTTAAAGAAATCCCTATAAAATTCTGCCACATAAGACATGACAAAACGAGAACAATAAGCAATTCTCTGGGCTTATTCACATAACAAATAACAAAAGACATCAAGCTTATCCCTAATATCCATGCAAAAATGGCCCCAAATCGAAAGTCTGGCGCTGTAATAAACCAGAAAATAAGCGCTAACACCGGCGGTATAATACAAAACCATAAAATCCTTCTAAATGATGCAAGCCGCTGAAAACATTTCAAATATATCATTACAAGAAAACCTGTTATCGCCAGAAACAGCGGAAATACTATATTATTAGGATTAGTCATCGCCGAAATCATCCAACCCCCAACCCAATGCCAATTTCCCAACATTTCTCGCCAATGATGTATTTGCGGCTTGCGCGCCCAACCTGTGATCCAGTGTGCCATATTCATGACACTTGCCTGGGGAAGCCGCCACTCAACAGGAAAAGACCCCCACGGAACAGCGTATGCAATATATCCGCTTAAAATAACGCCTCGACATACCCAAAGCCCTATCACGGCACAAAAAACAATAAACATACTCATCATCACGCGCCGGCACCGCGCAACTGCCATTAATTTTTGGCCCGCTAAAAAATATACTAAAATGAGGCTGGCAACCCCAAAAACAAAAAAAGTCAATTTAATGATCATTCCTAACACCAACATATTTATAATAAAAAACATGCGGCAAAGCCGTTCCTGGCGTTTCATCTCGACAGACTCTGCCAGGGTCAATATATTAATCATCACAAGCATCGTTAAAATAATAATCGAAAGATCCGGCGATGGACTGGATACATTATTAATAACATTCTCCAGTAGAAAAATTGGAAAAATCAGCAGGCCGCAAAAAACATCCTGAATTCTTAATTTGTCCGCGCCAAGAAAAATCTTTCCCCAGGAAATAAATATTTGCCCCAGAAAAACCAGCAATAAAATGCCATTCGCCAAATACGCTGATTTATGCGCCCAGAATCCCACATCCAACATCGCTACATAAAGAAAGTACGGACTGTTAAACGCTAGCCGTCCGTGCAAATTTCCTAACCCCGGAACGATCGGGAATGACGCCGCCCATTTCACAGCATTCAAATGATACAATCCGCTATCATAATTCCAATACCCGAGACTGGAACGATATGCGAGCCACAAACCGGCAATTAACATAGCAACGCAAAAAACTTTCTCTGGCTTTGTTAGAAATTTCCAGTGAAACAAATCTTTTCGAATGAACCTAAAGCCAGAAATCCCTATCAACGATATAACAGCGGAGCTACGCCAATCAACAGGAAGAAAAAGATGCCATAATTGCAGGAAAACGATTGTAAATGCCCAGCCTACCCAAAAAAGTGCCAAAAACTGTTCTGCAACGCGGATCTTTAATCCCAAAAAACGATAAATAATATTGCCGATACCAACAAAAACAAGAAATAAATACAGCCAAACTGAAAGAATAAAACAAAAAGTTACCATGTTAAAAATTAATATTCTGATCACAAGCCTCCCTTTTATAATGCCAAGCACCATTATCTTATTTTACACCGCGGTAGCCACCTGATGAATAACCTCGGACAAATATGTCTGATACGGGATCCCCTTTGCCAGCGAGAACTTCTTAATACGATTAATGTCCTGCCGATTAACCCTGATAGTCAAACTCATATCTTTTTTGCGGGCTGCAATGGCATCCGCTACAGCGCGCAGTTCCTTCCCGCCAACAGAGACATATTCATCCCGCTCAATAGCGTTCATGATCTCCCGCTCTTCAGCATCCAGTTTTATCTTATTCATATTACAGACCTTTCAAATAAATTTTTGTATGTTTCCGGCTCGGAAATGCTGTCTTCAAAAAGTAATGGTCTCCACCATCAACATACGGAATAACCCAGGCATATCCGCTCAATTCAAACACCATTAACCATTAATGCTCCCTCGAAGATTTCTTTTCGATCCCCCAAAACCGGCCAGCAATAATCTCCTTAAAAGCAACCCCGCGCTCTTTCTTTAACTTCAGACGCTTCTCCTCACTCCAGCGGAATTCTTTTATATTGAAAATATATTATAATACATCTGTAAATACAAGAATAAATACATCCTGACTCCTCGCCTCTTCGCGCTCATCCCCTCGGTCACGCTCTGGGTGTTTCTGGCACTACTGTAATGGTGACAGGCACCATTGTTTTTCGGGAGATTCTTCCTCGCCCCCGCTGGGGGCTTCGTCAGAATGACAAAAAACCCGGAGCTCTTGCGAGCGCCGGGTTTAAATGGTGACAGGCACCATTGTTTTTTACCGTCGGGGGAAAATGGTCATATTTTTTATTTCTTAAAACAGACCGCACAGGGTTTGTAACCGTCTTTTTCAGCCGCAACTGCGTCTTTATAATACAGCTTGTTTTCGGTCGCCATATTGCCGACCATCTTGCAGGACTGCTTATGATACTTGCCGCCGCTCTTGGTGACGACCAGAGCATCGGCGGTGGGCGGCGGGTTACACGTTTTGCACGCGCTATATCCGGCCTTAACCGCCTCCTCAGGCGTTACAAACTTTACCAGCTTATCCGCCGTGATCTTCTTCGCGACCGGGCATGTGACATAATGATATTTTTCCCCGCCCTTGCTGGCCACATAACCCGCATCGGCCGCAAAAACAATACCACCCGCCAGAACCACCAGTGCCCCGGCTAAAACAATAGACAATATTTTCTTCATACGCCCTCCCACATTACATACGTTTGATCGAAAGGATCTTGTAGCGCTTAACGCCCGCCGGAACCGTGATCTTGACCTCATCGCCCGCCTTATGCGTCAAAAGCCCTTTACCCACAGGCGAGAACACTGAAAGCCCACCTTCGGCGAACTCCACTTCCTCGGGAGATACGAGCGTATACGTAAACTCCTCTTTCGTATCCAGGTCCTTGACTTTGGCGACCGCGCCGATAAAGATCTTGTCCGTCGGAATATTCATATCCTCGATGAACGACACATTCGCAAGCGTATTATCAAGCTCCGCAATGCGCGCCTCATTATGCGCCTGGGCTTCCTTCGCGGCATCATACTCCGCGTTCTCGGAAATATCGCCCTGCGCACGCGCCTCTCCGATCGCCCTGGCAATATGCTGGCGTTCGGTGGTCTTCAGGAACTCAAGCTGATCCACGAGCTTCTGATAGCCCGTGCGTGTAAGATAAACTTGTCCGGCCATAATCCCTCTTACATGCTCTCAACAGCTTTAGTCATGATCGGAATAACGGCCTGGGCTTCGGTCTTGGTCATGCGGCCAAGTTTGCTGAAACGCCATTCGCCACCCTGATCCACATTCTCACGGCCTACCTGCAGCTTCTTTTCGCCGTTATTATAGGAGTAAACTCCCACCGAGATCCTTGTCCCGTCTAATTCCTTGACCTCTTTGAAAATCTCTGCGTCGAGCGCCTTGTCGTACGGCATACCTGATCCCCCTTGTTATGAATTACGTTAAACCCGGAATATTCAACCCGGGCATTTTCTGCATCTGAATGGCGGCTTCCTTCTGGGACTTCTTGATCGCCATGTTGACCGCCCTCACAAATTCCACCTGAAAACGCGCCTTCTGTTTTGGATCAAGCCACGTATCCTCGATCTCGATCGACTGGAACATCTGGGCACCGTTCAACTTGATCTTTATCCCGCGAACCTCATTGAACTCAATAATGAGTTTTTCAAGTTCCTTCTTAAGCTCATCTGCCTGCTTTTTAAGCTCCATGAGCTTTTTCATCTGGTCAAACATGTGATCTCCTGATTTAATAATATGATAATAATTTACCTTTTATACTCTAAAAGATTTCCTTTGGCAAGGAAATTTGGGGGTTATCTCAGCGAAAATGCCAGATCATATAATGTCTGGACCAGAAAATACCGGCAGAACATGATGATCAGGATCACGATCATAGGCGACAGGTCCAGCCCCATCGGCGGAATGACCCGACGGATCGGCGCCAGCACAGGATCCGTCGCCTGTTCCAGGAACCGGACGATCGGATTGAACGGGTCAGGGTTAAGCCAGCTGGCCAACACGCGCCCGATAATGATCCACTGATATACTTCAAGCCCGATCCCAAGGACCTTGGCGAACGCCACCAGAAAGTTCGACAGCACGAACATATTATTTCTCCTGTACGATAAGGCGCGTCGGATACGGGACCATGATCCCCTCCGCCGCGTAACGTTTCATCAGATCTTTAATAAATACATGCCTGATTAAATGCGTCGCAGACATATGGCGCGCACGTAAAGCAACATTCAAATGGATCCCGCGCTCACCCAGGCTGTCAAACCGAAGCACCGGCTCAAAGTCCTTAATCCCGCCGTCAACAGTCTTTAATACATCACGCGCGACTTCGAGCGTCACCCGTTCGACCTGATCCAGATCTGCCTTATACCCCACCATGACCTCAACCGGCAAAAGCACCTCCGGATCCGGATAATGATAGTTGGTGACCCGTGAATTGACAAGCAGCTTATTGGGAATAACAACCGTATTATTACTCGATAAGGCGATCCATGTGGAACGCCAGCTGATCTTCTGGACAGTTCCTTCTTCGCCGGACTCCAGCCGGATGAGCTGCCCCACCTGCACAGGTTTATCCGCCAATAATTGTATACCTGAAAAGAAATTCTCCAACGTTGGCTGTAATGCCAATGCCACAGCCAGAGAACCGATTCCTAACGACGCAATGATCGGGGTAATAGAAACTCCGAACGTGTCGAGCAGGATCAATATCCCGAGGCCGATGATCACGACACGTAAAAACCCCTGCACAATGCCGCCCGACGTCTTTAAGATCTCAACTTTATTCGCGGCATTCCGGATAAAACCCTGCGCAAACGTATCGGCAAAGATCACGCCGCCGATAATACATATCACCTTGAACCCGGATAAAAGCCAACGCATCACGCCATCCCCGCCAAATTGCGGGAACAGATAATGAACGGCAAGAACGCCACTCACATACACCAGCAGTTGAACCGGCAGGTCCAGGGCTTCGATCAACAGGTCGTCGATCGTATTCTTTGTTCGCGCCGCGATCTTTCTAACGATCGTGAATACGATCTTTTTCAATGTTCCGAGCGCCAGCACCCACACCAGAAATACAAGCGGCGCCATGATCCACGGAGAAATATTCCAGGTTGAAAAATTCATAAGGCCCCTTAGGATATCAAAACACCTTGAACAGATTGCCGTCGATCACGCGCTGTTCGATACGGTCGAGGACGCGTTTCGATTTGCGGGAGATATACTTGAGTTCCAGCATCATGGTGTTAATACCATGCATCGAGGCATTAAACGACGTGGCCGTATCCTGAAGAACCTCGGCCAGATCATACACATCCAGCATCGGTTCACCGAGAATGGGCTTAGAGAGGTCCAGCACCGGCTGTCCCGGCTCATGACTGATCTCCACATACTTAGCGCCCAGGACCCCCTCGGTCTGCACCACAACCTTGGTACTTTTTTGGACCGGAACCTCATGCTTCTTTAAAATGTCAAGCGTCACTTTAATGCTGCGCCCCATCACCTCTTCATTTAGAAAATCGATCGCCTTGACCGTACCGACCGTTACGCCCGACAGCCGCACTGGCGCGCCTTCGGTCAGCCCGCCAACTTTATCAAAAATAACCACCACATCGAACTGCGGCTGGGTAAACCCCTTTTGCACGCCGATGAAATAAATCACGCCGGCGATCAAGCCGATGCCCAGTAAAAAGAAAAGCCCTGCGAAGAACTGTTTTAAACCATCATCTTTGGCCATAAATATCCGTTACTAACTGTTAAGAAATTCACGCACAAAAGGATCTGCAGACCCTCTCAACGCCTCTTTAGTCCCGTCGATAACAATCCGCCCGTTATTCAGCACCACAAGCCTGTCCGCCACCATAAACGAATGTTCAATGTCGTGCGATGTCATGATCGTTGTACAACCAAGTTTCTTCGACAAATCCCGAATAAGCCCCGAAATATCCCGACTGCGGATCGGATCCAGCCCCGACGTGGGCTCATCGCACAACAGGACTTTGGGCCCCGAGATCATGGCCCGCGCGAGCGCCACGCGCTTTTTCATCCCGCCCGACAATTCTGCCGGGTACTTTTCTCCGGCGCCATTCATATCGATCAAATCCAGAAATTCATCCACTTTGGCCTTAATCGCCGCCGGCCTCATGCGCGCATGTTCTTTTAGCGGAAACGCGATATTCTCAGCCACGGTTAAAAAATCGTATAACGCACCTTCCTGAAAAAGATACCCGATATTACGGCGAAATTTCAAAAGAGCGCGTTCAGACATCGTGGTCATCTCAACGCCGTCAATGGTGATCTGCCCCGCATCCGGCGCCATCAACCCGATCAAATGCAGGAGTAAAACACTCTTGCCCGTTCCACTTGAGCCCAAGACCGCCACCACTTCACCGGATGGTATCTGAAGGTCGATCCCGTCAAGGACAACCTGCCCGTGAAATGCTTTCTTAAGCCCGGACACACATATCATTGCTGTTTCTCAAATGCCCGGTAACGATTCTTGCCAAAACGCGTATAGATCCGCTCGAACGGCCGGACATCCGCACGATCCAGATAAAAAACAATATCCCGATATTTTCCGACCTGATAAACCTCGGAATCGAGCAGGTTCTCCAGCTCATCCGTCGGATACCAGGCCTCATTTTCAAACTCGATCGGCTCTCCGTTATGGATCCATTCAGCCTCGGAAAGCTGCGTTACCTGGATTTCCGGTGTTTCGGAAGCCGGGTGCATGCCCGCACAGCCGCTTAACGCCAGCGCCATAATAAAAACCATCCACCGCTTTACCATGATCAATTCCCCCAGAAAGTAAGGATCGCTTTTGTCAGGATCGTATTCGATACAATGACCGCAATATAACAATTCGCCACGGCCTGGGTCGTAAAACGCCCGACACCCATCGACCCGCCCGACGTATAAAATCCTTTATAACACGACACCCAGCCGATCAAGAGCGCGAAAAAGAACACCTTCACAAAACCGCTGAAGAAATCCACATAGCGGATCGCGTCCAGCGTCTGATGAATATAATACGACGACGGGACACCGGCCTCGGTCACCGCAATAAGCCATCCGCCAAAGATCCCGACCACCTCGGATACCACAACCAGGATAGGCAGCACGATCATGCACGCCAGAAAACGCGGCACGATCAGAAATTCCATCGGGTCAACCCCCATGGTGCGCGTGGCCAGGATCTGGCTATTCACGCTCATGGTCCCAAGCTCTGCCGTCATGCCGGCGCCGGACTTTCCGGAAAAAACAAGCGCGGTAAAGACCGGGCTTAATTCCCGCACCAGCGATAATGCCACGAGCGACGCGATCAGCTCCTTGGCCCCGAACCGCTCCATGGCTACCCGGCTTTGCATCGCCAGGACAGCGCCCGACGCAAAAGACGTGGCCATGACGATCGCCAGCGACTGAATGCCCTGAGCGTAGATCTGTTTAAAGACCTCGCCCACCCGCACCCGGCCCCGAACAATGCACCCCAGCATATCCACCAAAAAAAGGATAATGCGGCCCAGATGCGTAATAAAATTCTTTAATCCTATAAACATTTTAACTAATTATACCCAAACAACTTACGATTTTGGAAAAAATATTTATTTACCCTTATGCTTCGTTTTAGGCGTCAACCACCGCTCTTCCATTTCGCGATTGATACGGCTTTCAAGGACTCTGGAAATGACCTTCGGCTCCCCTGAGCGCTCCCGCATATCCTGCCTGCGCCGAGCGCCGGTCAATTCTTCTTTATGCCCCTGCAAAAAAAACGATGCGACGCTCCAGACTTCAGCGCCGAGAGAACGGCAATAATATAAAAGTGCGCGGTCATCGGTGACGACCACGCACAAGGATTTATTCGGAGAATCTTCCACGCGGCGCTTGATCACATCATCCGCCGTCTCGCCACAAGAGAACTGAACCTTCACCTCACCGGACACCTCCGGCGACCAAACGCCGGGCTGCCCGTCAAACACCACGGTCACGCCGTTACGCGCGCTGCCGTGTGGACGACAGGAAGAAATAAAACGGATCAGGGCGTAGCGGCCGTCTTCAAGGCTTTTAGCCTTGAACTCCGCCAGGCTCTTGATCACATTGTACCCGTCGATGAGAAATATTCGAGACATACAAAACGCCGCCTATAATGCCCACGATCACAACAAACAGGAAACTGATCAGGCTGATGCTGACCGCGATCCCTTTTTCCATGCCGACCTTGCCCAAAAGATATACCCAGCCATATTCACGCACGCCCAGTCCGCCGATCGACGGCAGAAATGCGATCGCGCAGGCGATCGGTGTAAAAATAAGGAAATGCAGAATACTGACATCCTGATGCAGCGCACGGGCAATGAAATAATACATATACGCGGTCATGATCTGGACAAAGACCGACAGGGCCACACAACCCACCCCCGTACGTTTACGTCCCTCCATCAACAAAACATCCGCGTGCATATCCATGAGCGCTTTATGTAAACGCGGCACAGGCAAGAACACCCGGCAGAAAAACGCGTAGATCTTGCGGCTAAAAAGCATCCCGCCAACCGCCAGCGAAACGGCCGTCAAGATCGAAATGGGGATCATCACCGACGGCGCATCGATCAAGCGGCTTCCGACCCCGTACGCAACAAGCGCGAGGACCACAAGCCCCGCAAACCCGCTTAAGCGGTCCAACACGACGGACGCATACACCTTCGGTTTCTGCCCAACACCGCGCGACAAGCCGTACGCTTTAACCAGGTCTCCACCGATCGACGTCGGCAGAAAAAGATTGCAAAAAAGGCCAATAAAGAAATACCGGCACACGGTCCCTATCGGCGCCTCAAGATTAAGCGCCTTCATAAAACAGAACCAGCGGATCAACACAACGAACTGTAGCGCCAAATGGATCAGGAAAGCGACCAGTATCCATTTCATATCCGCGCTTTTCAGCGCCAGCAGTGTGGCCTGCCAGTCAATATTCCGGAATATCCAGAATAATAAGGCGCCGCTTAAGCCAAGCCTTCCGATAAATGACAAAACATCACGCACTTTTTGTGTCATACGCATCCTTATATCCCTGCTCCGCCAGATAAGAACTCCGCACCAACGGCCCGGCGACAACAGCGGAAAAACCCATCTCCAATGCTTCCCTGCGATACCTGTCAAACACAGCCGGCAGGACAAAACGCCGGACCGGAATATGCCGGCGGCTTTTAAACGGCGCCAAATACTGGCCAATCGTCACCATATCACAACCGGTGGCCCGCAGATCTTTTAATGTTTCAAGAACCTCATCATCTGTTTCGCCTAATCCAACCATGAGGCCGGACTTGACGCGGGAACTCAACGACACTTCCCCGAGGGCTGCCAGCGCCTTAAGCGACCGGCTATATGACGCCTGCGGCCGCAATTCAGCCGATATCCGCTGTGCAGTTTCGATATTATGTCCGATAACGTCTGGCCGTGCAACAGCGATCCTGTTTAATAATTCCAGCCTGGCATGCATATCCGGGATCAGGACTTCCACACGGCATTCCGGAATATCTTTTCGGATCGCCTCAATAACCCGGACAAACTGCCCGGCACCTTCATCCTCAAGGTCATCGCGCGTCACCGACGTAATAACCACATACTGAAGGCCGAGCGCCTTGACAGCATCAGCAACTTTTTGAGGCTCGGCAAGATCAGGTTCCACCGGAGCCCCATGAGCCACCGCGCAAAACCGGCAGGCGCGCGTGCACACGTCTCCAAGGATCATGAACGTCGCGGTTCCCCGCCCCCAACATTCCCCCTGATTAGGGCAACGGGCACTTTCACAGACGGTATGCAAGCCGCCCTCACGCACCAGCGCGCGCATGCGCCCGAGCGCCTTATGATCAGGAACATCTTGACGAAACCAGGATGGAAGCGGCGTTAACATCTCTCCCGTATCAGGCACGGCGCAAGTCCTGTTTCTTTTTCTGGGCTAAAGTTTCAAGGCGCGTAAGCTGGGGCTTAAACTTTTCACGTTCTTCAGGCGACGCATGGTCAATGATCATCTTCGCATTCAAATGGTCTGTCTCATGCTGAAAGATCTTGGCCGGCAGGCCGGAAAGTTCGCGCTCAACCGTCATATTGGATTCTGTCACATAGCGCACGCGGATACTTTCCGGGCGTTTGACTTTAAAACGGATCTCGGGAAAACTTAAACAGCCCTCTTCCATGAACGTTTCATGCGACGAGGCTTCAAGAATCATAGGATTAATGACCGCGAACGGGCCCTCACCAAAATCCGCAACAAAGATCTGTTCTTCAAGGCCGACCTGGATCGCAGCAAGGCCTGTGCCATCATACGCATACATGGCACTGATCAACTCTTTAATGAACAGGCGCTCCACCGGCCCGACACTGCGGACAGGCTGCGCCATCCGGCGAAGGACCGGGTCCCCGTAATATCTAACTTTTAATCGTGTTGTCATCGGAAAGGTGGATGGTCCGGGTTTTCATGCCCCTGGCTTCATCCGGGGTAACGAG
>JADFWS010000040.1 GCA_015234065.1 Candidatus Omnitrophota bacterium | reverse complement strand
TCGAAAAATACAGCACGATCGATCCGCCGCTGATAGGGCTCACATCGACAGCGTACGGATGAAGCCCGTAACGCTTTAGCAAGCGGCCAAGTGAATGGGCCGTGAAATAACATAAATGCTCATGATAGATCGAATCATAATGCAGCTCATCGGCAATGATCTGGCCGCTATGGAACTCAATGACCCCCGTACCATCTAGCGGCAGTGCGTGCGCAATGCCCTTGATCACAGCATGCAGTTCGCTCACATGCGGAATAACATTGCGGGCGATCACGACCTTCGGCCGGCCGTACTGCCGGACCGTGCGGTCTGCAGAAGCCGTGTCCCAATACGCACAATCGGTACGCACGCCATCCGCCGTCGCGATCTCGGCAATATTCTTCGCCGGCTCGATCCCAAGCACCTGCATGCCCAAAGCCATGAACTGCTTAAGGACCGTACCATCATTGGATGCAATCTCAAACACCAGTTCGTCGGCCTTCAGGCCAGCCCGTTCCGCCACTCGACGCGAAAAAAGCGCCGCATATTCCCGCGCGCCTTTCGATGTGCCTGTAACCCAGACATAATGGTCGAACAGGACTTCTTTGCGCACCGTTTCCTTTAACTGAAACAATGAACATTCCGGACAAAAAGCCGTCGACAAGGGAAACCTTTTAACCTTGTCCGTGCCCGGGCGCACCAGAGCATTAGCCAACGGTTGATCACCCAGATGAAGAATATCCACCAAACTTTTATTCCCGCAAACACGGCACGCCGCGATCGCCTCAAACATAGCTGCTGACATACGCCTCCTTACTTGGCCAGGCGGAGATCCCCGCCGATCTTTTGCTCATCCTGCAAATATTTGATCTGCTTCAGTCGCGTGCATACACGGCCCCGGAAATCTTCCTCGGAAAAACCCACTTTTTTAAAAAGCGCGACCAGCTCGCGGCCGCCACGATCCAGGTCCCACGCAGGCTGAAAATGATCTTTCAGGACAGTGAGTATCTTGTTAAAACTGACCCGATATGTACGGGAATCATTCCCGTGTTCACCGGTAAATACCAGTGTGCTCCCCGGCACGGAACGCTGAGCCGCTTCCGCCAGATCGCGCACGGTAAAATTCCCGTTGGGGATCCCGACATTGAACGACTGCCCGGAAACAAGTTCCAGCGGCGCTTCAAGCCCCGCGATAAACGCGCTCGAAACGTCCCGGATATGCACCACCGGGCGCCAGGGCGTCCCGTCGCTCTTGATCTCGATCTTCCCCGTCGTATACGCACAGCCGACAAGATTATTATAAACGATATCGCAACGCAGCCTCGGGCTGGCGCCAAAAACAGTAGACGGACGAAAACAGACGACATGAAAATGCTCGCCCGCCATTTTCTTCAGTGCGCATTCAGCATCCCACTTGGTACGCGCATACGCGGTGATCGGATTCTTTGTACTATTGTCCTCTTCCAGCTCAACGTCCAACGTAGAAACCCCATACATGCTTTGCGACGAAGAATAAATAAATCGTTTCACACCGGCTCTTTTAGCCGCCTCCGCTGCCTTGATCGTGCCGCCAAGGTTGATTTCCTCGGTCAGGCCTGGAGCAAGCTCACCTAAGGGGTCATTCGACAACGCTGCCAGATGAATAACCGCGTCGCAACCCCGCACATCTTCGGGCGTGATATCACGAATATCTTTCATGATCTGCTGTATCTTCGGATGATACGGGGCCAGCAGGCATTTCGTATAATAACCTATGTCATAACCAACAACCTCGTACCCCTTGTCCAGAAGCATATCGACCAAAACGCTGCCAATATAGCCCTGATTCCCCGTCACCAATATTTTCATGTCATGCCTTTCTATTTTTACGCTCGTCAGCCAGCTTATCGACCAGCGCCAGCAGCCAGGCCTGATGGACTGTCTCGACGAAGTTATATTCATGGCTGTCAACCCAGAAATTGACCGCGCCAAGGGTTCTCAATGTATTGTCGGAACAAAACCCGGAAAATGTCACGACCTTAAGGCCCATGCCTGTTGCCAGCCGGGCGGCATTGACCATATTCGCCGACATCCCGCTGCTGCTGATCAAAATAACAAGATCCGCCGGATCTGCGTAGGCCTTCAACGCTTCTTCCACCCAGTGTTCGTAACCATAATCATTCGCAAAACACGTAAGCAGGTCTGCCTCGTTAAAATTTATCGCCCGCACCCCCGCGGTTTTGGTAAGGTCAACCGACACATGGCTCGCAATCGCCGCGCTGGCACCATTTCCGGCCAAAATAACCTTACCGCGACGCGACGCCGTTTCCCGTAGCAATCCCGCCGCCTGCTCCAACATTCCCCCATCGACCATCACGAGCAACCCGGCCATGGCCTTTAAATAATCCTTAAAATTCATACGCCGCCTTTCCGCTCCAGCCACAAAAACTTCTTCTCTCGGGCAATCCGCTCAAACCCGGATAAGTTTTCAAGTGACGTAATATAATAATATTGTTCATCCGTCATAAATGCTCCCAAACGGCCTTCTGCCGCCACCCTGGCAAGAATGGTTTCTTCAAACGAAAAATTACCGGGCTCATCAGGATCGATCACGCTTTTATCAACCAGAAAAAAGCCGATATCAATGCCGTTCAATCCCGGCGCCTGCCGGCTTTTGTCATACGCCTTCACGATCCCTCGGGGGCCAACAACCACATTGTTCCCAAAACCATACTCGCCGGTTCCCTGCTTATTACTGAATACCGTCGTCGTTACCGGAAGCCCCAGCCGGGCATAATTTTCCGTCATGGCGGCCATCGGCACCGGCCAGTAATTGTCCCCGTACAGCAAAAGGAACCGGTCTTCAAGCTGAGGATACGCGTTTAACAACCGGCGTCCGGTCAAATCTTCCGCGGTTCCGACAGAATAATCGATCCGAAGCCCAAAGCTTTTGCCATCACCATAATGATCCATGATCCGATCCGCCCGATACCCGACCAAAAACAGCAGGCGCTGGATCCCTGCCTCCACCAGCGAGCGCACAAGATAATCTGCGAACGGACGGCCGCTGACCGGAGCCATGGGCTTGGGAAGTTCATCGGTCAACGGACGCAGGCGCTCCCCTCTCCCGCCGGCAAAAATAACTGCTTGTTGAACAAGGATCGATTGTCGCATCATTTCATATCGTCTGTGTTTCAACGAACCGGCGATATGCCCCGTCCATCGTCAAAAGTTCATGATGCCGGCCGCACTGCGCGACCCGGCCCTGTTCAAAAACAATGATCATATCTGACCCGGTCAACGTTGATAAACGATGCGCGATAGTGATCACCGTTTTATCACTTGAAATCTCATTGATCGCCTTTTGCACACACGCTTCAGACTCCGCATCAAGGGCCGATGTCGCCTCATCGAACAAAAAGATCTCCGGATCACGCAAGATCGCCCGCGCGATAGCAATGCGCTGTCGCTGCCCGCCGGAAATCAACGCGCCGCGCTCTCCGACAAGCGTATCATAACCCAGCGGGAACGCCTGAATAAAACCATGCGCGTACGCCTTGTGGGCCGCGGCCTCAACTTCCTGATCCGTGGCCCCGGGCTTTGCAAACGCAATATTCGCGCGGATCGTATCGTTAAAAAGAAACGGGTCCTGCGCAACAACCCCGACCTTCGCCAGCCAAGAGCTCCGGGAATACTCCTGAATATTACGGCCGTCCACCAGGATCCGCCCGGCCGACGGGTCGTAAAGCCTCAACAACAATTCAACAAACGTCGATTTCCCCGCGCCCGACGTCCCGGCAATGCCCACCCGCGCCCCTTTAGGGATCACGAGCGAAACGTCGTTCAAGACCTGCGGGCCACCGGCCTCATAACGGAAACTCAAACCAGCGATCTCGATCTGCTGGCGCAAACCGTCAAAAGGCACCTCCCCCTGAATGACATCATCACCTTTTTCCTCGATCAACGCCTCAACGATCTTCAAAGACGGCATCCTGGCCGCCAACGCGCCGCGCGCATGATTTAACGCCTTAAACGGCGGGATCATGCGGACCAGAATGATCAAGAATGTCAACACAACACCTATGGTCATTCCGCCGCTACCCAGCAAAAAAGCCCCGGCAAGCAGAATACCGGCAATAATAACTGCGCCGATAAACTCAAAGATCGGCCCGACCATCAGTGTCCACGTTGTACTTTGAGCGTAGGACTCATTGCTGTCGACCACAGTCTGGTCAAAGCGCTCCGCCATCATCTGCTCACGCCCAAAAACCCGGATGACCTTAAGCCCATGCAAAAGATCGAACAGCGTCTGATTAAATGCGCTTTTTGTCTGCGCCAGCCGCAGGCTGTGCCGGTAGATCACTGCCGACATGAACGACAGCGCCCAGCCGCCAACAGCCACCACCAGGAACGCAACAAACGTCATCTTCAGCGAGAGGCACAACAAGACCGCCAACAGCACAAACGACGTAAAAAAATACTGCAGCGTATTACCCACCAGATCAACAATGGCCGCGACATGCTGATCCACAAAACCATCGATGATCAGATTCAAGTCTGAGATCCGCTTCTTGTTAAAGCGCGACATCCCGGTAGAAAAAAGTGCCCGTACCGCCTCTCGACGATAATGCCGAACAACTTCATTGCGCAACCGCAAAACCAAAACAATATTCCACTGCATCACCAGCAGTTTAACAAATACAATGATGACTAAGAGGCACGCGATCAGCCGCATGCGGTCCGCCAAAGCAAATTTCTCAAAGAACCCGAGGTAATCCCGCATGAAAACTGGCACATTCGGCCCAAGATCCATCGATGAACCCTGAAACAGCGGAAAACACATCGACAGCCCGGCACCCTCCAGCGCCGCGGCTAAAAGACTGGCCACAGCCACCAGAGCCAACAGCCGCCATTGAGAACGCATAAGAAACTGAAACAGCATCACAACTCCGATCAATGCTTGCCTTGAGAAATACCTCGGAACCCATGAACGAAACGACAATCCCTGGCCAGATGCGCCAGTGAATCTTCGGAAGATGGAAAGAATTCGCTCCCTATCCGGGCCATCAACTTCCCTACATTCAGCCCGATATTCTTCGGCCGTTTTGCCTTAAACGAAAAAGCATCCACACTGCACGGCACAACAAGCGCCTTGTCCTGGCCCGCGTGTCCGACGAGATCATTTAAGAAATCATATTTTGATCTCGCATTTCGGCACGCGGCATGATACAACCCCGCCAGTCGCCGCTCCAGCACCGCCTCGATCATCCGCGCCAGATCCATCACATAAATATTCGATGTTATCGCGTCCGTAAACCCGTTAATTTGATGGCCCAAAGATATTTCCCCGACCGCCCACTCGATCAACGAACGCTTTGTGCCGCCACCCGATCCGTAAAAACTCGTACGCATAATGGAACATTCCTGATATCCGAGGAGCGCTCGCTCCGCTTCGGCCTTGGTCTCGGCATAATAGGAAAGCGGCCCGACAGGATCACCCTCTACATAATCGCCCTTACGCCCATCAAAAACATTATCCGTCGATATATGCATCAAATACACGCCGCTCTTTTGCGCGGCATCCGCCACTCGGCAAGCCGCTCCCACATTCATTTCATGAGCCAGCGCGCGCGCTTCTTCGCAACGATCAATATCCGCTATCGCCGCGCAGTGCACAATGCTATCGGGCCGAATATCCCTAATAACCCGGCCAACAGATGCCGCCTCCAACAAATTGCACGGCAATATACGCACCCCGTCTATGACAATAGGATGTTGATGATAAAGCCCAAAAACATCATGCGACGCACAAAAATACCGCGCGAGATTGCTTCCAAGCAATCCGCTGACACCGGTGATCAACAGCCGCGGCTTTGACATCATCACTCCGACAGGTCATCCATGGACCAACGAGAATCCTCGATAGCATAATCATCCGCGATCTGGTCAACCAGCTTCCTCAATGCCGTCACAGAAAGCCAATCCTCATTATCTCCTGAGCTATAACCAAAACCTTCGGGACATAAATGCCCTTTACCTGATTTCAGCAGAACGTTCCGCAATTCTGCATTCGGCTGGACCACAAAACAATCCTTGAATCGAACCGCATTACGCGCCTCATCTTCGCTGATCAGGGTCTCATGGATCTTTTCTCCGGGCCTGACCCCCACCACTTCCTGACGGCAGTCCGGGCCGATCGCCTTGGCCAAGTCCAGGATTTTCATGGACGGGATCCTGGGAACAAAAATTTCCCCACCCTTCATCCTTTTAAGCGATTCCAGCACAAAATAAACAGCCTGATCTAGGGTGATCCAAAAACGGGTCATCCTCTCATCCGTAATAGGAAGGACACCCGTACGCATACGCTCTTTAAAAAACGGGACCACCGAACCGCGGCTGCCCAGGACATTACCATAACGCACCACCGAAAACCGGGTGTCTGCCTCCAACTCCAACCCTGCCGCGGTAAAAAGCTTATCAGAACACAATTTTGTCGCACCATACAAATTAATCGGATTACACGCCTTATCCGTCGACAACGCCACTACGCCCTTAACCCCGCAACGCTGCGCGGCCTGAATGATATTCATGGCACCAAGTACATTAGTCTTAATATATTCCTCGGGGTTCAATTCAGCCGCCGGCACCTGCTTGAGCGCTGCCGCGTGAACAACATAATCCACCCCTTTAAAAACATCCATGAGGCGATCTTTGTCACGAACATCCCCCAGGACATATCGCACCGCCGGATATTTATTCGGGCTGAATTTCTGCGCCATCTCAAACTGCTTGAGCTCATCGCGACTGAAAATAATAAGCCTCTTTGGCTTAAAATGCGCCAGCACGATCTGAATAAACTTTTTTCCAAATGAACCCGTACCACCCGTGATCAAAACGATCTTCCCATTAAGCATAAAGCCCCCTCATTCGTCTATCATCCAACTACCCCTTGACTGGAAAATCCACGCTCTCATGCCATTGCCAGGGCCTGCGTGGCCAACAACTGATGTTTGGCCAGCTCCTCAATAACATTCACAACGCGCACTTCAGGAACAACCACGTCTGCCGGCACCAACTCTCGACATAACAACACAACCCCGTCCGTCATCGTCGCCAATACCTTTTCGATCCGAATTAATTGACAGGACGGGCCACACTGCTCCCGTAAGGCCTCCTCAACAAGGCCGGCAAGATCTGATCCGCCTAACAAATAGAATTTTTGTACTCCTGCCTTGTATTCAGCCTGCAAAAGAATAGAAAGCCCCCGCCTTACCAAACCAATCGCATTAATCGTATGAACCGTGTATTTCACCGATTTTTGCAATTTCTCTGAAAACCCTTTCGGCGTAAGCAAATACTCCATCTTCTTCTTATTTAATTGTTTAATGCGAATATAACCTTTGGTAATAAGGCGGCGGATCAGCATGTTGGTCATGCCCAAAGAAAGGTTCATCTGGCGGGAAAGGTCGCGCTGATTCGCTCTCAATTCCATGCCGATAATATTTATGAGTTCAAATTCCCGTTCGTCCATAATGCACGCAACTCACTTGAATAGAAAGGGTTTAACGCCAACAAAAAGCATAGACGTTCATTAAATGAACAATCAATACCCGTATGCCACAAATTATTGTTCATTTAATGAACAAGTATACTGATCGATTACGAAATGTCAACAAAATTGGAGATTTTGGAACTCAGGAAAGGGCTTGCAAAATAGTCCGCGCCGGCTCAGCTTTATTAAGAGTGTACAGATGTATCCCCGGAGCGCCGCCTGCCAGCAGCTCGCGGCATTGCTCAATCGCGAATATGATCCCGGCCTGAAGCGTGGCCTCTTTATCTTCCGCGATAGGCGCAAAAATATCATGAACCTTCTGAGGAACAGACGCGCCACAGCCCTGACAAAACTTAACCGCGCTGTCATAATTTGTAATTGGAAGAACACCCGGAATAACCCGAACATTCACCCCAAGCCCGCGCAGGCGTTTTACATAATCAAAATACAGCTGATTGTCAAAAAAGAGCTGGGTCATCACAAATTCACCACCGGCGGAAATTTTCTTTTGCAAGATCGCGGCGTCAAAAGCGCGATCAAATGCCATCGGATGCCCTTCCGGGAATCCGGCCACGCCGATTGCAAAGAAATCCCCGTAATGCTGACGGATGAACGCCACCAATTCTGAGCTGTATTTGAAATTCTCAGATCCCGGCGCCCAGTCCGGGTTCTCACGCGGTGGATCACCACGCAGCGCGAGCAGGCTGCGAATATCCAGCCTTTTTAACTCATCCAGGATCCCCTTGATCTCAGCTTTCGAATGAAGCACGCAGGTAAAATGCTGCATCGTCGGAATTTTGTGCGTTTCCTGAACAAGGCGCACGATCCCCAGCGTTTTGTCACGGCTCGACCCGCCGGCCCCGTACGTCACAGAAATAAAATCCGGATGTAACGCGGCAAGGTCGGTCAACGTTGCCCGCAGAGATTCCATGCCTTTATCCGTCTTCGGCGGAAAAATCTCGAATGAAAAGGTCTTGGCTTTATTCTTAAAAATATCGGTGATCTTTTGCATAAGTTGCGCGATTATAACATAAAAAAGGCGCCTGGGTTATCCCAGACGCCTTTTTTATGACTTACATCGTACACATTATTTCTTCGCCATGAACTTGACAAGGTCCACAACACGGTTGCTGTAACCCCACTCGTTGTCATACCATGACACAATTTTAAAGAACCGCTTTTCGCCCTTCAGATTGTTCTGAAGAGTGGCCAGCGAATCATAGATCGAACTGCGCTGATCGTGGATGAAGTCCGTCGAGACAAGCTCTTCATCCGTGAACCCGAGGATACCCTTAAGATACGTCTTCGACGCTTCCTTAAGTTTCTGATCGATCTCTTCGATCGACGTATCGCGGGAAGTCGTGAATGTCAGGTCGACCACAGAAACATCGGCTGTCGCGACACGAAACGCCATACCCGTAAGCTTGCCCTTGGTCGCCGGAAGAACTTCACCGACCGCCTTGGCCGCACCTGTGGAAGACGGGATCGTGTTGATCGCCGCCGCACGGCCGCCGCGCCAGTCTTTCTTCGACGGGCCGTCAACGGTCTTCTGGGTTGCGGTATACGCATGGATCGTGGTCATCAAACCCTTATCGATCCCAATGCCTTCCTTAAGAAGGACATGGACGAGCGGAGCCAGGCAATTCGTGGTGCAGGACGCATTGGAAACGATATTATGCTTCGCGGCATCATATTCATTCTCGTTCACGCCCATGACCAGCGTCTTGACTTCGCCTTTACCAGGCGCCGAGATAATAACTTTCTTGGCACCAGCTTCAAGATGGCCCTTGGCCTTCTCGCTGTCCGTGAAAAGACCGGTTGATTCGATAACAAAATCAACGCCGAGCGCCTTCCAGGGAAGTTCCGCCGGATTGCGGGTCGCCATGACGCACTTCGTTTTATGGCCGTTGACAACGATGATATCCGCTTCTTCCTTGGACGCATCACTCTTTTCCGTCGTGACGGCATGCTTGAAACGGCCGTGCACTGAATCGTACTTCAGCTGATAGGCAAAATACTCAGCGTCGGTCGAAATATCAACCACCGCGACGACGTCGATCTCTTTGCCAAGTAATCCCTGATCGCAGATCGCCTGGAACACCAAGCGGCCGATACGACCAAACCCGTTAATACCGATCTTAACCATATGAAGCCTCCCTTATAATATGTGTTGGATTTTAAATCTGGATTTTAAACACCCTGCGCGCCCTTCACAGGGGTACTCGCGGGAAAATCCTTCAAATCGGGTTGGATTATAGCAAAAACAGGGGTTTGAGCAACTATTTTGTAGAATGACATTCTTTGGAAATCACCCACGGGGCGCCCAAGAGGCCGTCTTTGATCATAATCACGCAGGGATCGAATATGGCACGTTCATCATATATCCAACGGGACACAAGAAAATCATATTCAGGCATCCTCGGCTCTTTAAAACTGACCATCACATGATACGTTGTGCTGTTCCTGGAATAACTGATATGTTTTCCGGCGACAAAGGCCGCGTGCTCTTTACCCGAAGAATGATCCAAAGCGCCGTTCATCACAGACCCGACTCCGTAAAAAGCCAGCACAAATCCGATCAGGGCCAGAAACCCGCCGGTTGCCAGCGTTTTAAATGACGCGGCGTGCCCGCGCAATACCTGTAATACTAAAAACATGAATAACCCGTATGCCGGCAGGCTCCAGGACAGCGTCCGCATGAAAAAAGCCCCGCCATCTAAAATTTCATATGCGATAAAACTCCAGATCATACAACCAGCTCCCGCCGCAATAGTGACAGCGCCGATGATCAAAAAACACTTCTTATACATCAGAAATTCATCCGTGAGCGGCGTGGCGGAAGATTCGACGATCGGCGCCGGAGGAATGCTCCGGGCCAAAGAAAGCATATTACGGGCGGCACCGGAAAGAAATTCCGCGGGAAGCGCATCAAGCGGTTCAGCGGGGGACTTGACTAGCGAACATTGCTGGCCATTGACCTGAAACAACGTAAAATCTTTTAACACCTTCCTTAAAATATTCCGTGTCTCGACATTCGGCAGGAACTGCCGTATAAAATCAGCGTCATCACATTCAATATAAACTTCTTTGTCAAAATCCGGGTCATTCAATTCAATTTCCTGATTGATCCCGAGCTTTTTACCCACACCATCCATCATCGTCTCACGATGAAACGCGGCATGCGCCGAAAAGTCACCCTTAAACGAAAGCGTCAGCTGTGAAGGAGTGTTTTTCTGTTGCGGCCGATACGCAATATCTATATTCTTTCCGTCGATATCCATAGCCCCTCGTCACCATTTATCCGAGAATTTCGCCTTCGGTTAGTTTATGACCCGCGAGGAATGACCGCGCGTCCATGGGCTTTGCATTCGCCAGATGGATCCGGCGAATGAGAACCGCGTGATCAGATGCCTTCACCAGAAATCCGTCTTTATGCACCCCCACGATCTCACCCGGCATGCCGAAACGGGGAGACAATGCCGGCGCCGCATCCAGGATCTTAAGCAAATGCCCCTGCCAAAATGTAAAAGCTCCGGGCCACGGCTGAAGCCCGCGCACCAGATTATGAATATGCCACGCCGGCAAAACCCAATTGATATGGCCCATATCCTTATGCATCTTCGGCGCATACGTCACAAGAGACTCATCTTGCTTCAATAAAACATACGCTCCGGCTTTGATCTTCGGAAGCGTGCCTGAAACAAGCTCGGCGCTCATATGCGCCAGCTGGGCGCGCAATTCGATCGACGTCATATCGTCCGGAATGGGACAGCTGACCGTGGCGATGACCTCTCCGCCGTCCATCGTGGGGCTCATTTTCATAAGCGTGACCCCGGTTTCCTTCTCGCCGCCAATGACCGCATAATTGACCGGCGCCGCGCCGCGATATTTCGGCAACAACGAGCCATGCGCATTGATGCAGAAAATCTTTGGAATATTTAAAACTTCCGGTGGAAGGAATTTGCCGTACGCGATCACAATAAAAAGATCGACGTCAAACGTGCGCAGGCGCTCAAGCACCGCCGGGTCTTTAAGCGTTTCCGGCTGGAACACCTCAACCCCATGCGCGAGAGCCACCTGCTTCGTCGCCGAGAATGTAACGTGCATGCCGCGGCCTTTCGGCCGGTCAGGCTGGGTCACAAGGGCAACAATATTATGCTTGTCCTCGATCAGGCGCGCCAGATTGACCGCCGCGAAATCATCGCAGCCAAAAAATACTATTTTCATGGGTTCACATTCACTGTTGTGATCAAGTCTTTCTTGCCACGAAATGTTTTAAACACGGCTTTGACCCACGACATGGCCGGCTGAATATCCTTGCTTTGGACCATCACACAATGCCGGAATTTCCCGCGCACCAAAGGCGCGCGGTCCTGCTGAGGCTCATGTATGACAACCCCCTCCGGACATCCAGCCACCAGAATATCATAAAGCCTTTTTGCCTCTGCGCAAGCAAGTTCAGGGTCGGCCGAGCGCAGAACGATCGCGATGAGCGCTCCATACGGCGGAAAATCCATTTCCGCACGCTGTTTTAACTCGCCTTCATAAAACGTCCTGTGGTCCTGGTCTGCCAGCGCATGCAAATGCGTATTATCCATCTGCCGGGTCTGAAGGAACAATACGCCTTTCGTCATCTGGCGCAAATGTTGAACAAGCGCGTAAGCCCCGTGCGCCGCGCCGTGGTCATTCTTGTGAAATTCGAAATCAATCCCCAAAACTGCGGCAATATCCGCACGCCATTTTCCCTGATGACGGAATACAGCCTGAGTCGCCACAAGAACATCCCAACCCTCGGCCAGCGTTGTGGACGCCTTGTCATAACCGCATACGCGTGCCGCCGGAAAATATTTCCGAACTTCTTCGACGACACCCATCGTGCCCTTTGCCGCCTGAATATACAACAGCGCCTTACGCTGATCTTTTAACGCCGCTTCAAGATGGTTGCGCAATGCCGGCGAGATCCACGTCTCTTTTTTCATCTTGAAATTCGTCAGGTCAATGAATTTGACCGCCGGCAGGGCTTCCTCTTCTAAAACCACAAGCTCCGCTTTTTTCTCTTTTGCCAAATACCACGCCTCGATCGACGGCGCATTGGATACAAATACAACATCACAGCCTTCATATTGAGCGCGCAACAAAACCGCTTCGCGCACATGATAAAACGGCGACTGATCGTGTTTGTACGCAGGCGCTTCTTCATCGATCACAATCATGAGCCCTGGATCCTGTACCGGCGCGAATACCGCGGAAATAAATCCGGCGGCCACACGCGCCTCACCACTGCGCAGTTTCAGCCAGCGCTCAAATTCCTGCTTATCCGTGCCCGGCATAAGCGCAACGCCGGGCGCGCCAGCCGCCGCCTCTTTCAGGCGCGGTAAAATATCCATAAGCACATTCCCATCCGGCGCTAAACAAACAACGCTCCGCCCTGCGGCCAACGTCGCGCGAATACGCGGCGTCAAAACATCCCAGCGCTTCACTAATCCTTTATCAAAAATCAGCGAAATCTTGCCCGGGCCCGCTGTCCGCTGTCCGCTATCTTCTGAGCCGGCATATTCCCCGATCGTCTTGGGTGTCCGTAAATACGACGGCAGCGCGATCTCGAGCATTTCTCCCCAGGAACAGCCTGACCGGAACGCGAGCTCTTGCGTGAATTTCAGGAATGCCGGCGTAAACACAGGCTGACCGTCGAGCACGGCAAGAACACGATTAAGTTTCTGGAAAGACGAGTGCCCCGCCAGGCCGACCACAATGCCCACGCGCTTAAGCCCGCCGAAAAGGACGTGCACCCGGGCACCGATAACTGCCTTAGACACCAACTCATCGGGGATCAAATAATCAAACGGGCCGTCAACAGGAACGCCGACGACAATATGGGCGATGTGCTTGCTCATGCCAAATCACTTCTTTGATAAATAATCAACAACCGCCATAACCCCGGAGGTTATGGCGGTTCGTTAAATCAGGCGCTTGATGATGTCCTGGACTGAGTGCGGGCGAGCAAGAGCTTTGGTTTTTTCGCGAGCCTCGTGAAAGGCCGCCGGTGAGCACGACAACCCGCGGATCGTAGACGCGATATCCGCCAGCGCCAGGTCGCTCCAGCCAATGCCATTCGCGGCCAAAACCCGGACATTCCCGGCTTCCTGCCCCGGGATCGCACTGAAAAAAATCAGCGGCAAATTATTCGCCAGCGCCTCTGTGATCGATAACCCGCCCGGCTTTGTGATCATCACATCCGACGCCGCCATCAACTCTTCCATATTATTCACAAACTTGCAAATCTTGTGCAACGGATTGGCTTTCTGCGTCAAGCGGCCGAACAGCTCTTTATTATTCCCGCAAATAATGATCATCTGCTCCTCATGCAACAACTCAGCCAGCTCCTCGATCGGCCCGAACCCGAAAGAACTCGTCGACAAGAGAATCGTGAACTTTTGAGCATCCAAACCCAATCTTCCGCGCACTTCTTTTTTGTCGCGCACGACCGTGAACTTTTCGTCCACCGGGATACCGGTGACAAAAATCTTATTCTCATCTACACCCATTTTGACCAGGCGGGATCTTGTAAATTCGCTCGCCACACAATATTCATCAACTCCGTCCACAACCCAAATATGATGCACATCATAATCCGTGACGATCACAACCACCTTGGCCTTAAGTTGGCCGGTGCGGCGCATCCATCCGAGCACTTCCGCCGAGAAGAAATGCACGCTCACGACCACATCAAAATTCCCCTCACGCACAAACTTTACCAACGGCCCGGCATTCATGCCGTTATAGATGCGACGGATAAAGCGAAATACAGGAAGAAACCAGCGCTGATCCGTGAGCGCAAAAAAGCCCGCCCAGAACGTAGGCATCTTCCCGACCATGAATTCATAACCCTTGCTATACGCAACACGGAAAAATGGTGAGGTATGGTCCAGCGCATCAATAATAACAGCCGTTTTAGGCGCACGCTTTTCGAGGCCGTGGAAAACCGCCTCAGCGGCTTTGGTGTGCCCCGCCCCTGCGGTCGCGTGAACAAGAAGAATCTTCGTTGATGATAAGTGTGGCGGCGTCATAAAGGTCCTCGCGGATAAAGTCCGGTTTAACATCCCAACGCTTCATATATGTGCGGTCTTCCCGTCCCGAAAGAACAAAAACGGTCTTGCACCCGGCATTCTTCCCGGCCTTGATATCGATCTCGGTATCGCCCACAAAATATGCATGCCGCGCATCGTCAATGCCTTTTTCAAGCGAGGCCAACGCCTTCACAATGTTCCCCACGCGCGGCTTGCGGCAATTACACCCGTCGGATGACTTGCACGTGCAATAAAACACTTCGTTGATACACGCGCCCGCGGCCTTGACGCCCTTCATCATATGCGCCGTGATCTGATCGAGCTTCTGGCGGGAATACACGCCCTTGCCGACCCCGGCCTGATTCGACACTACAAAAATATTATACCCCGCATCCGTCAGGAGCTTCAGCGCCTCAAGCGCCCGGGGCAGAAAACGAAACCCCTTGACCGTCGTCACATACAGGCCATTACCTGGAAACTCATTGATGACACCATCGCGATCCAAAAAGACAACATTCATGTTTTCTGCGCTTTAATCCCTTTGATGATCTCGTAATATTTAATATAACTGATGATCTGATACAATGACGCAAAGAACGCGATCACAAACCCCATGAACCCGCCCTTCCAGCCGCCCTTACCGACATACGAACGGAAGAACCGGTCGATCGTACGCCAGAACGCCACATACATGGGCATGTTCCGTTGGGTGATGACCCACTTCTCCGCCTCAAGTGTGGTCTGCCGATTCAGGCTCGCAAAAAAGTGCGCCAGGTCGGGATACCCGTAATGAACAATATCTTTGCTGAGCTGGCCGCAGGTCCCCTCGTGAAATACGCGCGGATGGACCGCCACCTCTTCAT
>JADFWS010000003.1 GCA_015234065.1 Candidatus Omnitrophota bacterium | reverse complement strand
GCCAAGACGTTTACGCAGGCATTTGCCATGTCCTCCGCGCTGTCCATGCCCCTTCCGACGGGCGATGAAACGCTTATTATTACCAATGGCGGCGGTATCGGCGTGAGCGCGACAGATGAATGTGAGAATGCCGGTGTTAAGTTGCTGGAAGACCCAGTGTGGTTGGAAGAGAAATTTCGCCATACGATGCCGGAATTCGGGTCTACCAAGAATCCGATCGACGTTACGGGCGGCGGTGGATGCGAGAGTTATCGCAAAGCCGTGCATATTGCCCTGACTGAGGAAAAGATCCATTCTTTGATCGTGCTTTATTGTGAAACGGCGGTCACAGATCCTGTTGAGATCGCCAAAGCGATCGTGGCAGAATATAACGCCGTGAAGCGTAATAAACCGCTCGTGGTAACGATCGTCGGTGGTGAGCGCTCCCGTCAGGCGATACAGATCCTTAATGAGAATCAGATCCCGGCCATGACCGAAGTGCGTGAAGCGGTCGGCGGGCTCAGGTCGCTGTATACATGGAAAGAAATTTCTGCGCGGCCCAAGGAAAAAGTGAAAGCGCCTGAGGCTCCGGCCAAGGCTCTCGAGGTGATCGATCGGGTCCGTAAAGAAGGGCGTACGTTCCTTCTGGAACATGAGTCGCGTGAAGTGCTTGAAGCGTGCGGCGTGCCGATGCCTAAGTGGGGTTTTGCAACGACGGCAGAAGAAGCGGCCAAGGTTGCGGAAGCCAAACAGATGTATCCGGTCGCGATGAAGATCGCCTCTGTTGATATCATTCATAAGTCTGATGTGGGCGGTGTTATCCTTAATATCAAGAACGCCGAGGACATGAAGGCGAAGTTCAATCAGATGATGGAAACGGTCAAAAAGAATGCGCCGAATGCCAAAATCCTGGGTGTTAATCTCTGCCAGATGGTCGAGGGTGTGCAGTGCATCGTCGGCATGAATAAAGACCCGCAGTTCGGGCCCGCGGTCATGTTCGGCATGGGTGGGATTTTTGTGGAGATCTTGAAAGACGTGTCGTTTCGTATTGTGCCTTTCAGCGAGGGCGAGGCAACGCGTTTGGTCGGCGAGATCAAGGCCAAAAAGCTTCTCGACGGGTATCGCGGCCAGGGCGCGCATAAGGAGTCGATCATCAAGACGCTCATGGCGGTCCAGAAGATCGCGGATCATGTGAAAGAAGTGGACGTGAATCCGCTGATCACCAATAAGGACGGTTCTTTTGCAGTGGATGCGCGGATCATTATTTAATGAGATAAGGCAATAATTCTTCGTTGGGCAAAGGAGGCGAAGAGCCTCCTTTCTCATTGTATAAGAGGACGATATGAATAAAATCATTGAAACGATATTAGTTCGTCGGAGTGTTCGCAAGTACACCGGCGAAAAGGTGAGCCGGGCTGATCTTGAAACAATGGTGCGTGCGGGCATGGCCGCGCCAACATCGAAAGACACGCGGCATCTTCGTTTTATGGTGGTAGATGATGCGGCTAAGGTGGAAAGACTGACCGAAGGTTTGCCGTATGCCAAAATGCTTTTGACCGCAAAACATGCGATCATTGTGTGTAGCGACCTGAATATCGCGTACGGCGGCGCCGAGATCGATTACTGGGTTCAGGACAGTGCGGCTGCGGCGGAGAATGTCCTGTTGGCGGCACATTCCTTGGGGTATGGCGCATGCTGGACAGGCGTTCATCCGAGGCCTGAGCGTGTGGCGTTCTTAAGGGAGTTTCTGGGGATTCCAGCGCATGTGATGCCGTTATGCGCGATCGCAGTGGGAAAATCTACCGGAGATGAAAAGCCGCGGGATAAATTTGATCCCAAGAGTCTTTTTTGGAATAGTTGGGGCAACGCAGAATAAATAATGGTTTGACGGGTTCACCATAAGGAGGATCAATGAAAGCGGAATTAAGAGAGCGTTTTGCCGGGTACAGGGGTGGAAAGTCATTACGCGGGACAGAAACAGAAAAGAATTTACTCAAGGCGTTTGCCGGGGAATCCCAGGCAAGGAATCGGTATAATATGTTCGCGGAACGCGCGAAAGAAGACGGGTTTAATCAGATCGCGGCTATTTTCGAAGAAACTGCGCATAATGAAAAGCATCATGCTCAGGTATTCTTTGCGTTTCTTGAAGGTGCTCCGGTTGAGATCACGGCTACATATCCTGCGGGGATTGTTGCAACGACAGTTGATAATTTGATGGCGGCTGCCGCTGGCGAACATGAAGAGTTCATGGACATTTATCCGCAGTTCGCCGAAGTGGCGTTAAAAGAAGGGTTTCCGAAGATCAGTAATCAGTTCAAAATGATCGCGAAGGTGGAAAAAGAGCACGAGGAGCGTTATCGTGCGCTCGCTGAGAATGTGAAGAGCGGAAAAGTATTTGCCAAGGATGCTGAAACAGTTTGGGTATGCCGGGAGTGCGGGCATGTTCATGTTGCCAAGCAGGCGCCGAACGCGTGCCCGACGTGCCAATATCCGCAGGCGGTGTTTGAGATGAAAGTGAAGAATTATTGATGACGTTATCCTGAGCCCGAAGCGAAGGATCCCCAAGGTTTTTGGTTTGTCAACAGGTGACGGCTTGTTCAAACGTCCTGTGGTTGACTTTCTCCAGAGGGAATGATATTATCTTGCCCGTTCTTTTGAGCGCGCTTTGATTTTAGGGAGAGATGGCCGAGTGGTTGAAGGCGCACGCCTGGAAAGTGTGTGATGTCAGAAATGGTATCCCAGGGTTCGAATCCCTGTCTCTCCGCCATTTAATAAAAAAGCCTGCTTTTATAGCGGGCTTTTTTATTAAACGGCGGGATATGGTCGTTGGCAATGCTTGTATGGTTAGCCGTTGAAATGCCGAGTGTCTTCATTTTTTTGCTATTATTCTTTATTTTTACTTTCTGATGTTAAAATAACATCTATGGCGCCTGTAAAGAATTTCTTTAATTCTGGGATATTCAATAAGCCATTTGTGGTGTTTATTTGCGCGGCTCTCGGTATCGCGGCCGGCGTGAGTATCTTTTTCTTTATTTATGCTAAGGGGTATTCCTATATCAGCAATGATCCAAAGGCCTGCACGAATTGCCATGTGATGCAGGAGGATTATGATTCGTGGGCCAAGTCATCGCATCATCAGGCCGCGGCTTGTAATGACTGTCATTTGCCGCGCGGCTTCATTGAACGGTGTTATGCAAAAATTTCTAACGGGTTTAATTATTCCAGGTCGTTCACGCTGCAGAATTTTGTGGAGCCGGTTAGGATCGCTCCGTTAAATTTAGACGCGTTGCAGTACAATTGTGCGGCGTGCCATTCGTCGATGCCGGAGGATATCGCGGCGCACAAGGATGCCGGGAAAGACCAGGCCCGTTGTACGCAATGTCATCGTTCAATCGGGCACAGGCATCAGAATTAATACAATAGGGATATGTTGTTTTATGCGGACAAGGCAGGCAATTGGAATAAAATAGTCCTGTCCTTTTACTTTCTTTTATTTATTATTGGCGTATAATAACTTTTCATGTCTGTCGTATTCTCTTTTAGACGCAAGCGGTTAACCCGCCCTGCCAGCTTTCCGATGGAGGAAATATCCCTGAAAGGGGATCTTCCCCGTACGCTTATTTTAGTTCATGGGTTGACCGGGACCCCGAACGAAATGAAGTTCTTGGCGTATTATTTTAATAAACTCGGCTATTCGGTCCATTGCCCGCGCCTTGCCAATCACGGCGAACCATTGCAAAAACTTAAATACACGTCGTGGGAAGAATTTTATCAGTCTGTGCGGGAAGCTTTTCTGGAAGCGCGCAAAAGAGGGGATAAGGTCTTTGTTGCCGGCCTTTCTATGAGCGCACTCCTAGTATTGCTTCTCGCGAATGAATTTGGCGATGAGGTGGGTGGAGTCGCCTGCCTGGCGCCGACACTCTTTTTTGATGGTTGGGCGATCCCCTGGTATCGTTGTTTCTTACCGGTCATTTGCCACACAGGATTGAAGAATTTTGTTTATTTTAAAGAAGACGCGCCATACGGGATCAAGAATGAGCGCATTCGTGATTTGGTCCATAAATATTTCACCAAGGCCAAGCTCAAGAACATTGATGAGATCGATAAGTTCGGTTATGCATTCTTTCCGGTTACGCTTTTATATCAGTTGGAACTTCTGGTAAAGCATTTAACCTCGAAACTAAAAGATATCGAGGTCCCCGTTCAATTGATCCATTCCAAAGAGGATGATACGGCAAGCCTTGAGAATTCCAGGTTTATTTTTGACCGGATCGGCTCGAAGATAAAAGAGATGGTTATTCTCAAGAATTCTTATCATGTCATAACGGCTGACCAGGAGCGGGACAAGGTAGCGCATAAAATGGAAAGTTTTTTTGAGAAGATCCATGTTTAAGTTTTCCGAGATAGAAGCCGTGTTCTTTGATTTTGATAATACGATCGCCCGGGTAGATGTCCTGGATGAGATCATTCAACGTTTTTCTATTAATGATGACTGGCAAAAGCTGGAAGAAGCGTGGGCTCGAGGAGAAATAGGTTCCAGGCTCTGTTTGGAACAACAGCTTTCGGGTGTCAGGATCACACAGGAAAAGCTTGTTGAATATTTAAAGACTGTTGAGATCGATCCGCAATTCAAGCCTCTTTTAAAGAGGCTTCGCAATGGTGGGCTTCAGCCGGTCATTACGAGTGATAATGTATCTTTTATTATTCGGGAGATCCTGGGCCATCAGGGCATTTCAGATATTCCGATCTTCAGTAATGAATTGCTTGTTCATGGGGATCGCTGGGCGCTTTCTTTTCCGTATTTCAAGGCTGATTGCCCCAAGTGTGGAAACTGCAAAAAGTCCCATTTGCCGGCAAGCGGGGTTCGAAAAGGTTTAACGGTTTATGTGGGCGATGGCCGTTCGGATATTTGTCCGGCGGAATACAGTGATATTGTGTTTGCTAAAGCCACGTTGCTCAAGCATTTGAATAGTATTAAAAAAGAATGTATTCCTTTTGAAGATCTCGGGAGTATTGCGCAATATTTCAAGTAAAAAGGGGAAGAGGTCATGGTAGTCAAGAAAATTGATCCGGTAAGAATGACAGAAAAAGAGCTTCTGGCTCTTGAAGCAAAATATTGTTCTTGGGGGGACACGGTCCATTACGCGAAGGAACTCAGGTTTTTCCAGCAGGCAGAGGGGTCATTTTTGTATGACCGTAATGATGTTGAATATATGGATCTTCAGATGTGGTATTCTGCCGCCACGTTCGGGTATAAGAATAAAAGGTTGAATGAGGCACTTAAGAAGCAGATCGATACCCTGCCTCAGCTGGCATGCCAATATCTCCATGAGGAAAAAGTCCTGCTTTCGATGAAGATTGCGCAGGATGTTGAAAAGAAATTCAAGGAAAAAGGCCGGGTGCATTTTAACGTGGGCGGGGCGTCCGCGATCGAAGATGCCATGAAGCTTGTTCGAAATAAGACGAAAAAGAATCTGGCGTTCGCATTTACCGGCAGCTATCACGGCCGGACGCTGGGCGCAACTGCGATCACGTCGAGCTTCCGTTACCGTGAAAAGTTCGGGCATTTTGCAGATCGGGCAAACTTTATTCCGTATCCGTATTGTTTCCGTTGCCCGCTCGGGAAAAAGAAGGAGAGCTGTAACCTTGCCTGCTTGCGGCAATTTGAGAAGCTTTTTGAATCCGAATATTATTCTCTGGTGAATACGAAAACAGGGAATTGTGAGTTCGGCGCTTTTTATGTTGAGCCTGTTCAGGCCACAGGCGGGTATATTATTCCGCCGATGAACTATTTTAAGGAGCTGAAAAAGATCCTCGACCGTTATAAGGTTCTTTTTGTGGACGATGAGATCCAGATGGGCTTCTTTAGGACAGGGAAACTTTGGGCTATTGAGCATTTTGGCATTACGCCGGATGTGATGGTTCTTGGAAAAGCTTTAACGAATGGGCTGAATCCTATTTCTGCGATCTGGGCTAAAGAAGAATTGATATCTCCGGAAGTATTTCCGCCGGGTTCAACACACGCGACATTCTCGTCCAATCCTCTGGGTACGGCGGCAGGACTTGAGGTCATGAAGATGATCGAAGAAGAAGACTTTGAGCGGACGGTCCCGGAAAAGGGTGCTTATTTTGTGGCACGCTTAAAAGCGTTGCAGAAGAAGTATCCTCAGGTCGGCGAGGCCGAAGGCCTGGGCTTGGCTCTTCGTGTGGAAATATGCCAGAAAGATGGTTTTACGCCTAATCGTGAGCTGACGGATGCGATCATGAATATCGGACTAAGCGGGACGTTGACTGCCGGAGGGAAAACCCGCGGCCTGATCCTTGACGTTGGCGGTTATTATAAGAACGTGTTCACATTGGCGCCGTCGTTATATATTACGGAAAAAGAGATCGACCTGTCGATCGACCTTTTTGAGGAAGCGCTCAAAAAGGGCATTGCGATGACGCAATAAAGGAAAAAATGCTTTCAGGCCAAGTGCGCATCCTGGATTTTGATGGGACAGTCGCCGGGCAGGAGGGCCTGGTTCGCCGGTATCAGCCCGTAATCTCGGATCTTAAGGCGCTGGGGCCAGCGGTCCGGTTGTGGAGCAATCGGCAGAATGCCAATAAGGTTAAGAATATTTTATCGCCGGAATTGAAGAACGCGGTGACGTTCCTTGGTTCCGGCGATTTTCATCATATTTCAAGCCTTCTCGTCGAGCAATTCGATGCGCCGATCACGGTCATTGTGTTTGATCATCATCCTGATTGGGACATCCTTCCGCCGAAACTGGGGTGTGGATCATGGGTTTCCAGGATCCTGCGCCGGCCCAACGTTAAGAAAGTTATTCTGTTAGGCATCAGTTCGGATGATATTTCCAGTTATTCCATCCAGACCGGGAACCTGAAGGCGTTGCACCAGAGCCGGGTTGAGATCTATCCATATGCGCATGAGCCCACTTTTACGCTTTTTCAGAAAGTTCCGGCGGATAATGTGTCGGTGCGCGTCGAGAACGGTATTTTTCGAAGTAAGATTTCATGGACAGAGCTGAAAGGAAAAGACCTCACCGCATTTTTCATGGGACTTCTTGGCCGCATTGAAACACAACAGGTGTATCTCAGCTTGGATAAAGATTGCCTTCAATCCGGGTATGCCTTGACCAATTGGGAAGAAGGGCTTTTTCCATGGGAAGGCTTTGAGCTGTTATTGAAACTTATTCGAGAGCATCTGGATATTGCGGGTTGTGACGTGACCGGGGATTATTCTGTTCCGATCATGAACGGCAAGATTAAAACGATCCTTGCGGAAATGGATCATCCGAGGGCGTTTAGCGCGAAGGGCCATGATGCGGCCGCGATCCAGGCCTTGAACCAGGCCCAGAACCTGAAGATCCTTGAAGTTTTAGCCCTTCACAACGAGTAAGACACCGCCGAGAATGAAAGCGGTCCCCAGAATGCGCAGCCACCCGATCTTTTCTTTTAGCAAGAAATAAGACGCCAGCAGGATCATGATGTATTGCATGCTGTCGACCAGGACCGCGACATTCAGGTCCAGGTAGGATAGCACCGCGAACCAGAAGACCCAGGCTCCGACCACAAGGAGGAACCCTGCCCAGATCAGCGGCATTTGAACAGCTTTGAGAATAAACAGAAAAAGGTCGCGCGGGTTTTTAAGCGCATGCCCGCCCAGGCGGTCTGCGGCTTTCTTAAATACGATCTGTTCGACAGTCGCACAAACCTGGTGGATGAGAAGGAGAATAAGGCTCACAGGATTCATGAGGCCACATCCTTGCTATGCGCAGAGCGGGTGATCAAAGCCGCGCCGATAATAATGCAGGCGATGCCGGCCCAGCGCAGGAGAGAGACTTTTTCATGCAGGATGAGCATGGATAAGAACGGGATAATGATATAGGTCGCGTTTCCAATGGGAAACGCGATGCTTAGATCGACACGCGACAGAACCGCCATCCACAGGACAAAATTGAGGATGTAGGTAAGGACGCCGAACCATAACGCCGGGGTCGCGCTTAATTTGACAAGAAAAGCCAGCGCGTTGTGCAGTGTGACATTGCTGAATCCCGTCGCAGTAACGCCCTGCTTGAAAAATATTTCGCCTACAGATTCAAGGATGTCGGTCATGAGAATAAGGAACAGGAGCTTCAAGGTAAGGCCGCTCGAGGATTTCTTCGCGGGTTTCCCGTGCTTGATCTCTTTGAGGATCGGGTCAAAGTTGTCGGGTTTGAGAAGAAGGCACACTGGTGCGAATAAAGGATTAATGAACGGGTTTAAGTGCTTGAGATAAATATTCTCCGGCACGAATTGAAAGTCCAGGCGTCTTTTTGGGTCATAGTTTAAAGCGCCGCTCTCATAAACGCGGACATTGTTCGCGATGCACCAGCGCACCATATCGCGGAACGTCACATAGTACAGGTGATATTGCAGAGCCACGGAATAATCCATGCCGATATATTCATCGACGAGAATGCCGTTATGTATCAGGCACAAATCAAAGGCGACAAGTTTCCCGTCGAGTTTCCAGAGGAAATAGACAGTTTCTTTCGGTAGATTATCGCTGATGCATTGAAAGAATTCTTTGCTCAGGCGCTCGAACTGAACATCGCTTTTATCGAGGGTGTTCAGGTAAAGAGGATATGCTTCATCGAGAAGCGCACCTTTAAGAGAATGGGCGACGTCAAAGCTGACCTTGGGCAATGCGTCTACTTTTTGAAATTTCCGGCGCAAGTCCTTGCGCGTGGCCTTGCTTAAAGTAGCAAAGTATTCTTCAAACGACGTGAACGGCAGGTGCAGTTCGACCGACGGGTAGCTTTCCATCTTGTGCAGGCCGCGTTTGGAAAGTGTCTGAAAGAACGGGCCATAGTCATCAGGAAAGTCTTTAAACGCGACAAGAGAGGCTTTTTCTTTTCTTGCGAGGGCTTCCATTTCATGAAGAAGGGCGCTGGCAATATCGGCCCGGCGCATATCAGAAAGCCCGAGCCGCCCTTCGGCCGCCTGACAGCCGCAGAGAAGCATTTTTAGTGTAAAATTTTTGTTCAGTTTCTTCTGGATCCAGCAAAGGAGCTCTTTGGGCTTTCCTTCGAGTGTGGTGTCGAGCGGGTATTCCATGATAAAGCAGGGGGCCAGGCACACAGGAATGCTGTTTTCGTACAGCATGATATACCATGGCTTGAATTGTCCGGTTAGAGTCTCGTCGAGTGTTTTAAAGAATCCGTAACTTTCCGCGATAGAAGGAAAAACAGCATGCCAATCCTGCTCGGGGATCGCGGTGATATCAGGGGTTACGATGCTTGAAAAATGATGCGTTTCGGCCATAAGGGATGGCATTATAACATAACTTTTTTGGATATAATGTTATAATCACCCCATGAGTTTTTGGAGAGAAATTCCACCTACAGCCGGCTTGCCGGTGTCGATCAGGGATATTGCCGCGTTCTTCAGCAAGGAGCGCGACGGTGGATCTTTGGAGCGCGATTTCACCTCTTTTTTGGATGTTGCGTATACACGGGTCACCTGTTCCGGTACCGCAGGGCTTTATTTTATCGCAGAAACGCTGAAGGCCTTGTCGCCTAAAAGAACGGTGATCATCCCGGCGTTTACGTGTCCGCTGGTGCCGCTTGCGATCGCAAGGGCAGGGCTCAAAGTTCAGGTTTGCGATATTCGTAAAGATAATTTTGATATTGATGCGACGGAGCTGGAGCGCCTGTGCCGTGAGAATAATGACATTCTGGCTGTTGTGGTCAATCATTTGGGCGGATTGCCGTCTGACATGGAGGCCATTGCCGGCATTGTTCAAAATCGCGGCATTTTGATCGTCGAGGATTGTGCGCAGTCTTTGGGCGCGGAATATAAGGGGCGCAAGGTCGGGACGTTCGGGGATTTTGCGTTTTTCAGTATGGCCGCAGGCAAGGGCCTGACCATGTATGAAGGCGGCGTTGTGACGGCGAAATTGTCGAATCATGCCCGGCTTCTTGACCAGAACATTGATGCGCTGGAAAGAAAAGATCCTTGGGAAGAGGCAAAGCGGATCACGGGATTATGCGGGTATGCTGTGTTTTACCGGCCGTCGTTATTCTGGTTTGTATATCGCCTGCCGGAAATATTCTGGCAATGGGCCGGGCACAAAATGAAAGCGCTGTCTGAGGATTTTGCCAGTGATTTTCCTATTCAGAAAGTTTCGTTGTTCCGCAAATTTATCGGGCACAGGAATTTTCATACACTGGAGTCCGCGATCGGATCACAGCGGCAAAAAGCCGAGGTTTATAAAAAGGCATTGCAGCGGTATCCGGGGATCATCGTTGTCCAGGAAGCGCCGGGTGCGCGTGCGACATATCCTTATGTCGCGGTTATTGTTGATGCGGCGGATCCAGTCGCCATGCAGCCCCTGGAGGAAATGGGGATCGGCCTGTCGCGTTCTTTTAGCAGGGCAGTGCCTGATTATGAAGATTTAAAGGGCGTGGTCTTGCCCGGAGCCTGCCCGAATGCCCGTTTTATGGCAGCGCATCTGTGGACATTTTCAACGAGCCAGTTCATGCGGCCCGACGATATTCAAAAAGTGTCGGATCGTGTAACGAAGAGATGTTAAAGGAGAGCATGGCTGTTAAGGATAATGGGCCGTTTAAAATAATTGACATTCGGGCGGCTTGCGCATAAAATTCACCGCACATTATTCGTTAACATTCTTTGATCAGAAAGATTTGAATGCCGCTCGCGGAACACCATCCTAAAGATAAAGCCTGTACCTGTAATCAACTTCTGTTCAAGGGCAAGATCAATCCCAAGTGCCGCAATTGCCATTCGCGCGTTGTGTTCGGCTCGCTCATTTATTATATTATCGCGACGATCGTCAAAGGTTTTGTCGGGCTTTTGACCGGAAGTAAGATCCTCGTTGCTGATGCTGTGAATTCGTTCGCGGATTGTGTTGCGTTCGGGATCAATTATCAGGGTGTCCGCCGCCTCAGGCTTTCGCCGTTCTGGCAGGGGATTCTGATCGGGATCGTGATGTTCCTGTCGGGCGTTTGGATCCTTTCGGATAATGTGGCGATCCTTTTTGTGCATTTGCCGGGGCATCCTGGGATCCTGTCGCTTTTTGTTGCGCTCGTTTCTTTTTTAGCCACGACACATTTGTATCGGGTTTCTGTCAGTGCGCTCAAGCAAAAGCCGGACAACAGCAGTATTTATATCTGCATGGTGCAGAACAAGGCGAATTTCTATTCGACGATCGTGGCGCTGGTTGGGCTGACGCTCGCCGAAGCGGGATTGGTATATTGCGATCCTCTGGGTGCTGTTTTGATCGCCTGTTTCCAATTCCGGGGCGCGTTTGTACTGTTTAAGGAAGCTTTTGCGGAGCAGATCCCGAATGAAGTGGCGATCAAGCGGCGGGTTGCGACGGCTTTGTATGTGTTGACCGTGTTGATCGTCCTTTTGTTCGCCCATGATGCCCACGATACGCTGAATAAGAGAAAGGTCGTCCTGATTCCGGCGCAGGGGCAGTTCGCCCAGAGCCCGGTTGAGAATATGTTCGGCCGGGCCCCGTATTATTTTGTCGCGGATATGACACAGAACAAGACGGTTGTGTTTATGAATAACAGCCAGTTCTTTAACGGGAACACGATCCAGATGCTGACCGCGCTGGTGCGTCAGAATAATGTCGGCACAGTCCTGGCGGCACAGATGGATCCCGAGATGTATGCGGCGCTCAGGTCTGTGGGCGTTCGAGTTTACTATATTGATCGTCCCGCCACGGTCGAGCAGACGTTCGCCGCTTTTCAGGACGGGCATCTTAGAATGGCGCTCATTGCGCATGTGTATACCGGCTTTGGCCGTAATCAGGGCCGATGGATCACTCCGTGGTAAGCAGCATCCCAATACAATTCTGAATCTTGTAGCAGTCAGAGAGAATTGCATCTTTCGAATTACCAAACAATTAGCATGTACGATTTAGGGTTTACGAAAGCAGTTGACAAAATTGCGACCGCTGTTATTATGAACCATAGTTCATAATCGAGGTTTAAGATGAGACCAAAAAAGACCAGATGGATCAAGTGCCTGCCGGGGGAGAGATGCTTTCGTCCCAAGTGTAAGAAACCGGGCGTGCTGGAGGGCGTGGCCGTGACCATTGATGAGTTCGAGGCCATTCGGTTGGCGGATCTTGAAGATTTGACCCACGCGCAGGCGGGGAAACTGATGAAGGTGTCGCGCCCGACATTTACCAGGATATTATCTTCTGCCCATAAGAAAGTGGCTGACGGGCTGGTTAACATCAAGGCTATCAAGATTGAAGGTGGATGTTGCAGTATTAAGACGCCCGAGGAGAAGGGATGAAGAAGCTGGCATTCCTGGATCAGTATTTGACGGCATGGATATTCCTGGCGATGGCGCTTGGCGTTGGCGTCGGGTACTTTATTCCGGGAGTTATGGGATTCTGGAATCAGTTTCAATCAGGGACAACCAATGTACCGATCGCTATTGGATTGATCCTCATGATGTATCCACCTTTGGCGAAGGTGAAGTATGAGGAATTGGGGGATGTGTTTAAGGATTACAAGATCCTGGCGCTGTCGCTGGTTCAGAACTGGATTATTGGCCCAATATTGATGTTTGCCCTGGCGATCGTCTTTTTGCGAGGCTATCCGGAATACATGGTCGGTCTTATCATGATCGGCTTGGCGCGGTGCATTGCCATGGTCATTGTCTGGAACGACCTGGCTGATGGGGATACCGAGTATTGCGCCGGGTTGGTGGCGTTTAACGCCATTTTTCAGGTGCTGTTCTTCTCGGTGTACGCGTGGGTCTTTATTACGATCCTTCCTGGCTGGTTTGGTCTTAAAGGCGTGATTGTTAATGTCACGATCATGCAGATCGCCAAAAGTGTATTCATTTATCTGGGTATTCCGTTCTTGGCTGGAATGATCTCCAGGTTTGCCCTGCTTCGGCTGAGGGGCAAGGAATGGTATGAGAAGGTGTTCATTCCTCGCATCAGCCCCATGACGCTGATCGCCCTTCTGTTCACGATCTTTGTGATGTTCTCGCTTAAGGGGGAGTACATCGTAAAGATCCCGTGGGATGTTCTTCGGATCGCGATTCCGCTCCTGATTTATTTTGTGGTCATGTTTTTTCTCTCCTTCTTCATGAGCGGGAAGGCGGGGGCTGATCATGGCAAGACCGTGACGCTTTCGTTCACGGCGGCAAGCAACAATTTTGAGTTGGCTATTGCCGTTGCGATTGCTGTCTTTGGTATCAATTCTGGCGTGGCTTTCGCCGCGGTCATCGGGCCTTTGGTCGAGGTGCCGGTCATGATCGGGTTGGTCAATGTGGCGTTGTATTTGAAAAGCAGCGTTTGGTTGGTCGACATTAAGAAGGAGGGCAAGTGCTGTTAAATTTCTCTGATTGGTTTGTTTATCAAGTCTTGGATCTGCCAAGATCATCGACGCTGGCAGCAGCATTGGATTTCTTTATTTACGATTCAATAAAGATATTATTCTTGCTCTATGTGATGATCCTGGTTATCGGAGTATTAAGGACATTTATTCCGCAGCGGTCGGTCAAGAAGTGGATGGCTAATAACGGGCTGATGGGAAATGTCTACGCGGCTTTGTTCGGTGCTATCACGCCGTTCTGTTCCTGTTCATCGATCCCGATGTTTTTAAGTTTTCTTAAGGCGGGCATATCGTTGAGCGCGGCGCTTACTTTTCTAGTGGCATCTCCTCTGATCAACGAATACCTGGTTATCATCATGATAGGGCTGTTCGGCTGGAAAATAACTGTTCTGTATGTATTGAGCGGATTGCTGTTAGCCATTGTGTCAGGGCTTGTTATTGGGAGGATGAAGCTGGAGCGGCATCTTGTTGTTGATATGGTTGCCAGTGGAAACGAAGAGCTTTCCTCCAATGAACCACAGATCTCGTCCTTCAAAGATAGAATTGTTTTTGGTCTGAATGAGGCGTCCTCGATCGTTCAGAAGATCTGGTTATGGATTTTGGTGGGCGTTGCTTTAGGGTCTTTCATACACAATTATCTCCCTCAAGAACAGATCCATGCGCTGATTTCCGGCACGGGGATCTTTTCGGTGCCAATAGCGACTCTTTTAGGTGTTCCGATGTATGGTAGTTGTGCCGCAATCGTGCCCGTTGCATTGGTTTTATTTCAAAAAGGGATACCGCTGGGGACTGCCTTGGCTTTTATGATGGCGGTCACCGGGTTAAGTTTGCCCGAGGCTATCATGCTGAGACGGGCAATGAATCTCCATTTGATCCTTATTTATTTCGGGGTCGTAACGGCGGGAATTATCGCTATTGGATATGCGTTTAATTTTCTTCAAATTGTTCTAACTAGCTAGGGGGTTGTGATGGGCAAGGTAAAGGTGTTGTTTGTGTGTATTCACAATTCAGCAAGAAGCCAGATGGCAGAAGAGATTTTGCGCAAGCTGGGCGGGGATAGGTTTGAGGTAGAAAGTGCCGGGATCGAGCCGGGCAAGTTGAATCCAGTTGTTATTGAGGCCTTGAAGGAGATCGGGGTTGATATTACCGGGAAGAAAACGCAGGCGGTTTTTGATCTTTTGAAACAGCGCAAGTTGTATAACTATGTAGTCACGGTGTGCGATGAAACAAGTGCTGAGCGCTGTCCGGTATTTCCGGGCGTGGCCAAGAGGCTTCATTGGGGCTTCACAGACCCGTCGAAGTTCGAGGGGGCTTTTGAAGAGAAGCTTGCCAAGACCAGGGCTGTTCGTGAGGAGATCAGGCAAAAGATCGAAGGTTGGCTAAAACAATTTTAGGTTATTTCTTTGGTCGTAGATGGATACAATCGCCAAATGCATCAGGAAGATGCGGCGGTACTGATTCGCGGCAAAGCGCTGTGGATCAACTGCCTGAGATTTTCAGGAAAAGGAATATCAATATAGCGGAGGTTTTAAATGTCAGTTGAAAAAGCAAAAGCACACTATTCAGGAACTTCAGGGTTTAAAAAGTCTAACTGCGCAGAGGCGATCGCGTATGCTTTCCAGGATAAATTCAAATTGTCTGCGGAAGACCTGTCGCGCTTTGTTGCGTGTGGAGGCGGGCGGGCTCCAGGTGGCGTATGCGGTTCTTTGTATGCGGCCCAGGTGATATTGGAAAAGAATCATTCGCAGGCGGCGAAGGATTGCGCGGCGGCGCTGTTGGCCCGTGCCGGATCCATCCAATGCCGGGAGATCCGCGCGTTGAAGAAACTGCCTTGCGTCGGATGTGTTGAGATGGTCGCAACGCATGTTGATGGAATATGTGAGCGGCAGGCAAATAAAAATATTTGACTTTGCTGTGCATTTTGTTAGAATCCAAAACAATTGATGACCACGGATCGCGTGGCTTCAAGAATTAAAGTTCCGACGGGGACTGATTTTTTTTGGCCTACAATGTAGAATATGTTGAATTAGTATAATATGTTGAGTTGCCTTGGGAGGGTGCATGATGAAGGAATATTATTCGACCGTGGATGCGGCCAAACTTTGTAGTGTCACAAGATTTTCAGTCATTAATTGGGCCAAGCAGGGGATCCTTAAAAGCACAAAAACGCCTGGAGGGCATCGCCGGATCCATCGGGCGGACCTTATCGCATTTATCAAGACCTACAAGATCGGGATCGATGCGTTTAAATCGGAAAAACTCATATCGCAATCGGATTTTCTCAGGTGCTGGGAGTATCATCAGACGCCGAAGATGAATGGCGTTCATAATTGCAAGCTGTGCGTGGTTTTTCTCTCGGACACCAAAAAGTGTTATGCCCTGCGCGAGCATGTGGCGCATCAGAAGATATTCTGCAAGACATCCTGCCTTTCTTGTGAGTATTACAAAAAGATACATTTTGAGCACGGGAATACAGAAGTTATTGACTCTGGTGACGTGAAACAGAGGCGTCCCAGGAAATGAAGAAGAGATCAGCCTTTCTACTGGTTCTTTTGTGCGCACTTGGCCTTGTAGCCGGCCGTGCATGGTATGAAATGGATAATCCGCTTGTTTTAAGCGGAAGAAAGGCTGTTCTGGTGGCTATTGCCGCGACTGGGCAAGATATTACGAGCCCTGTTTCCTATCTTTTTGGGCGCGCGCCGTACTATATCATTTGCGACCGTGCCAGAAGAACATGGAAAGCTGTTCCAAATAAATATATGGATGCTCAGCATGCCGCGGGATTGCGCTCGGCGCAAATGTTGGTTGATCTTGGCGTGGATGTGGTCTTGGGGAACAATGTCGGCTTTGAGCCTTTCCGTATTTTTGATCAGGCACGTATTGATGTGTATACGGACATTCACGGGACGGCCTGGCAGGCGCTTCAGGATTATCCGGATGCGCTGACCAAACTGACCGCGGAGAATGTTCCGGCGCATTTTGGTATTACGGGAAGCAAAAAGGCCGTGGCCTGCAATTCTTTTGATACGCAGGCCAACCTCGGACGGGTCGTTCAGGGCAAATATTATATTTGTTTCGATTGCCAGTATCGCATTTCGGAAAAGAGCGCCGGCAAGGTGATCCCGGACAAATGCCCCAAATGCGGCGGGGCCATGCATGAAGTAACGGCGGTGACAGCGCCGGCTCCGGCGGGCGGCGTGAAACCAAAGGTAAAGGTGCTGTGAGTATTAACGACCAAACGAACATTCACGAACAGGACCGGATCAGGCTGTTGATTATGGGCGTGATCTTCATGGTGTTCGTGGCCGGGTACGGTGCGTATTCTGTCGGGAAATATAAAACCCTTCAGGTGCGTTCACTTATTGCAGGCAATGTGGTCATGAAAGTTATTGCGCATAATGTCTATAGCGTGTGTCCTATATGCGGCACCAAGGGGATCCCGTTATGCCCGACATGTAAAGTCGCGATGTTTTGGAACGGATACAGAGGAATTTTTGTTTGTCCTGCGTGCGGCAAAGGTGGATTTCCGTTGTGCCCGCATTGTGGGAGGCCAATGACCTGGATAGAAACGCAGTAAAGAGTGTCCGGAGTACATAATGAAAAAAATAGCAGTTACAGGTGTCTTCTTTTTGACGTTTGTTTTCTTTCTGATCGGCGATACGAATAATGAGCCGTTGGAAATACAGAATAATGGCGCCACCATGTGCATGGCGTGTATAGGACTGGAGTAGGGAATGGATCTTCAAGGCATACGACTTACGGTTCAGTGGTGTTCGGCGCTTTTGATGAACGCGTATGTGGGATTCTTTAAGACAAAGCAGGTGTATCAGGGCGACCTTAAAAGTATTTGCGTGCCGGTTTTGAATTGCCACAGTTGTCCGTCGGCATTCTTTTCATGCCCAATCGGTACGGTCCAGCATTTTATGACCATCCGGAAGTTTCCGTACATGGTGACAGCGTATCTTGCGACGATCGGTATTCTGGTGGGCAGCCTTGCTTGCGGGTGGGTGTGTCCGTTCGGGCTTCTTCAGGACCTGTTGTATAAGGTCAAAAGCATTAAGATCCGGATTCCTGAAAAGTTGTCAAATTTGAGATATTTCATATTGTTCTTTTTGGTTGTTTTATTCCCGCTGATCACCCAGGAAACATGGTTTTCTAAAGTGTGTCCCATGGGGACATTTCAGGCCGCGATCCCGTGGGTGACATGGAATCCGATTATTCCGGTGTACGGAGAGCCTGCGGTATCAACGCAGACGTTGGGACTACTGTTTATTATTAAAATTTTGATCGCGTTTGCGTTCATCGGACTTTTTATGGTGGCAAAAAGGCCGTTTTGTACATTAGCCTGCCCGCTCGGTGCAATATTCGGATTTTTTAACAAGTACAGTATCCTTCAGTTGAAGGTGGATACGCATGGTTGTAAAGACTGCCAAAAGTGCCGGGACGTTTGCCCGGTGGATATCAATATCAGTGATAACACCGGCGCAGCAACCTGTGTCCGATGTTTCAAGTGTTTGAAGTGTGAGAATGTTCGTGTTCAGATAGGGCCGGGAGATCCGATAAAGGAAGCTTTTAAAGATAGGCCTAAAGATGTTTAAACCTGTGCAACGCGCGAGTTCAGCATATAAAGGGCGGGGGATTGTTGTTCTGGTCCTGTTGTTTATGTCCGCGGTCTTTATCATTTATTTGAAATTGATCCCCATGTACTTTAACGCTATGAAAACAAAGGTGTGGATCGGGGCCGAGACGATTGATCTGACCTCGGATGTTCAGCGGCAATTCAGCGTTCCGTCTTCGAGCGGTGTTCTTGTGGCGCGAACGTTCATTGACTCTCCGGCGCAGGTGGCGGGTATTCAGGTCGGAGATGTGATCCGACGTTGGAACGGGGTCAGTATTACAAGTTCGGATGAGTTGCAGGGCTTGATTCAGGCGGCGCAGGAAAATCAGAAGGTTGCGCTCACAGTCGACCGACAGGGGCAGCCGGTTTCGGTTTATATTGTTGTAGGAACAAGGCCATGAAAGGGCATTATTATGAGCAGTGAAAAAAAGAAAAATGAGGCGTGGGAATACGGGTCGTGTGTGAACTTGAGCTCCAAGAGTTTATGGATCATTGGAACTATCATTCTTGGGCTGGCCACGTTCTTTTGCGTTGCAGTTTTTAGTAGTGCAAAGAAGCCGATTCCGATGCCGGATCAAGTTCATGGCGTTATGGTTCAGGGGGCCCAGCAGGTGGCATTTCAGCCCGGGCAGGAAACTGTTGTTCTGGGCGGAGCTTTGCAGGCAGCTTATGTGCCACCAGGCTGCGCTACGTGCCCGACGGTAACGAATTGTTTCCCAGGGGCCGCAGGATCAGCCCAGCAGGTGGCTTTAACAAATCCGAATTGCGCGACATGTCCAAGCGTTGCCCAATGCTTTCCTCAAGGTATTAATGGGGCTCAACAAGTAGCGTTCAGGCCCGGTTGTGCGGTTGGCGTACAACAGGTCGCGTTTCAGCGGCCGGTTTATAGTGGGATTCGCTGTCCGCGCTGTAATCATTCCTATATTGATCAAAATGCCGGTGCAAACGGATTTTCACGCTGCCCTCGTTGCGGTGCGAATATTACCATGAACAGTCAGGCGCAGGGAGCGGGCATTCAAAACGTGGCTTTTACGCAGCCGATGGCAGGGCAAGCCAATGGCGCGCCGATGATATTTCGTGATGCGGTCATGCCGCATGAGTATCGGGGTGTATGTGAGCGCTGTCATGTTGTTAATCCTGATATCGCTATTCCGATCACGGCGCAGATGCCGCATAACTATCGGGGTGTCTGTTCTAATTGCCATTTGATCCAGGGGCTTACAACAGGGGCAAAGTAAGAATGAAGAAATTCAAGTTGGATATTGCTAAAGAAAACAAAGAGCGTTTTGCGTACGCGCTTCTTTATTTCTTTATGTTGGATTTTATTGTTAAAACTGTTTTTGGCGTTATGAGTGCATCGAAAAGCCTGCTCGTCGCCGGTATTTTTGCCCTGTTCGGTATTTTGATCGCAGTGGCGACATTGATGCGGATCGCGGTTGCGCATCCGTCGGTGCGGCCAGGGCGCCGGGAAATGCTTTTTACCCAGGGAAAGCTTGAATACATGGTTCTCTTTGGCGTATCGGCAATCATTGCGCTGGCTACAGGGGAGATGATCTTTTCAACCGGTCACATGGTTTTTTTCCATACGCTGTATCCGCCGGAACTTCTGGGGGCATGGATCGCGCTTGGCACGGCAGTCGTCAGTCTTGTTTTTATGGGGATCGTTGGTAATAAGGTTGCTGCTGTTCGTGAGACAGATGCGCATGACATCATGTTCATCCTTGAAACAAATTTTATCCTCTCAGTCGTGACCGCGGTCGTGGTGGTGGTGGCAAGGATGGGGGCGTATATCCTTGATTATGCATGCGCGATCTTTGCGGCAGTGTTTATTGTGGCGTACAGTGTGTGGTTTCTATACAGAGCATTTAACGGGCTTATGGATGCATCGTGCGATAAGGAGATCATCAGTACTGTTGAACGGCATGTGCGTCAGGCAGGACGGGGCGCAGAACTTGAAGCGTTGCGCGTGAACAAAGTGGGGCATGTGTATGAGATTGTGCTCATTCTGACGGTGATCAAGGATATGCCGGTATCAGAAGCCAAGAAGATTATTGCAAGGATCAAAGAAGCGTTAAGAATAAAGTTTTTAAAACCCCATGAGATTTTTGTGGGGATGAAACCCATGGTCGAACAATGACAAAAGCACGTGCTCAATCATGTCCCAGTGCAGAAGCTTGCGTGGCGTGTTCTAAAAAGGTTCTGGCATGGACTGTTGTAGGAAATGCCATTCTCGTCGTGATCAAGCTTGCGGGGGGTGTTCTTGCGAACAGTTCCGGTATGCTGGCGGATGGCATTCAGTCCATTGTGTGTGTGGTAACAAGCATTGCCATCATGGTGACGCTTTCATTCTCTAACCGTCCGCAGGATGCACGGTTCCCGTATGGATATGCCCGGCTTGAATTTCTGGTGACGCTTATTGCGTTTAGCGTTCTTATCGGAGTGGGGGCATTTATTTCCCTGTCCAGCCTTCTGGCTATTCTTCGGCGTGATTTTGTTCAGCCAGATATCATGGTATTGCCGGTGGCCATGACATCTGTTTTTCTGACATATATGATGCAGCGCTATAATTTTTGTGCCGGTCGCAGATTGGAGAGTCCGGCGCTGATCGCGAACGGGGCACATGCCGGGGCAGATGTTATTTCTTCGAGTGCGGTCATTGGCGGCATTATTTTGTCCCAGTTTGGCCCGGATTTTGCCGTATGCGACAGGCTGGCGGCGCTTGTCGTCGGGGTTGCGATCATTAAAGACGCGTTAAAGCATTGGGTCATGAGCGTACAGAATATTCTGGACCAGGCCCCGGATGCGGGCTTTATTCTGCATATCCGTAATGTTATTACGCGTATTCGCCCGGATTTCTGGCCGGAACATATTAAATTTAAAAGGGTTGGGAAAAAATTCTGGGTTGGTATTAGCCTGCGCGGTTCTTCCAAAGGAACGATTGCAGATACTGCCGTGTTTACAGATGCCATGAAGCAGGCGCTTTTTCGGGATCTCCCGTTAATAAGTGACATTGATTTCTTTATTGACCCTGCGTAATATTTTCGTATGGTTTCCCCTGTCGCATAGACTAATATGTTAGATTATTGCGGGCGGACATAAGGTTCGCTCGTGTTTAATATTTACGTTTTAGACATTATCAAGAAGGGAATATTATGGAAATTCTTGTCGTATTTGCTATATTCGGGGCCGCGATCGCAGCATTGGCCGGGTATATGAAAAAAGCGCTCAAGCAGGGTGACGGATGTTCCAGTTGCAGTGGAGATAAAGGGTCGTGTGGCGCGAAGTCTAAAGGAAACTGCCATTAATTGGTGCCTGTAAGTACGTTTCGGCCGCATCAAATGCCCCACTATTATGCGTAATATTAAAACTGTTTTATCACCTGAAACAAATAATTTGCGCAAAAAATCTTTTCTGATAAAATTAGCCATTCTTAAATGTATTCATAAATTCTTATTATGGCCATGTGCTTCATGTCAGGTATTCCGTTGCATATTTCAGAAACGCTTCAGTCCAGGATAGGCCTTGTTCCGGCTTTTATAGCAGCGGTCATGGGAAAATTGTGTTTCCTGCCGTTTGAACAGAAGGCGTCTTTTGATATTAAACTGGCGCTTCAGGAAGCAGTGATCAATGCCATGAAGCATGGCAATAAATTAAACGCCGCGCTTGTTGTTAAGGTTGATATTCAGGCTCAAGAGCGGCAGTTGACTATTGAGGTCACAGATCAGGGGCCGGGCTTTGATTATACAAGCATCCCCAATCCGATTTTGCCTGAAAACTTGGAAAAGATGAGCGGACGGGGCATCTTTTTGATACAAAATGCGATGGATCATGTGGAATTTGAAGATCATGGCCGTACGATCAGGATGACAAAGAACTTCTGAGGCAGGGAGGGCTTGATGGACATAAAAGTCACACGTAACAATGATTTTCTGATCTTGATGCTGAATGGCGAGATCAACGCCGACAATGTAGCACAGCTGCGTGATGTATTCATGCCGATCGTCAGCGAAAAAATCAATAAAGTGATATTGGATTTTGAAACCGTGAGTTTTATGGATAGCTCCGGGCTCGCATCATTGATCGAGTTGGTCCAAAAGCTTCGGAAGGTGAACGGGAAATTATCTCTTTGCAATGTCAATAAGGATATCCGGGGCGTTCTTGAGATCACAAAAGTGCATAAGATCGTCGCTATCCACGATTCCATGGATCAGGCGTTAAAGGGTTAAAACGAATTCAACATTTTCAACATTTACCTGAAATTAATGTATGCCTAACGATGTTTCCGCGATTGAAAAAGAGGCGCATCGGCTTCTGGATGAACAGCATTACGGCGATGCGTCAAAATTGTTCGTTCAAGCGGCCGGGATCCATCAGGGTCAAGGCAAGCATCAAAGTGCGGCGCTATGTTTCTCATCAGCGGCTAGTTGCTGGGCGCTGAAAGCTGGCGACAAGACCTTTTTTCACTATGCGGCATTGAATTATGAGAAGGCCGCTAAAGAAGCTGAATTGGCGTATGATCTTGAATACGCCAGCATGCTGTATAAATATGCGGCTACATCGCATGAGCGGGACCTTGAAGACGCCGGATTTTCAGAGTGTTATTATCGTTCCAAAGAGTGTTATCGCAAGCATCTTGCCTTAAATATATTTCCTTTTTTGCGTCCGCGCGGCGCGTTTGGTTTTGATCAGAATAACGGCCTCAAAAAGCAAGTGGGCATGGTTTTTTCATGGATCACCATGACGTTCTCCTTTTGTATATGGGGACACGGCGAAAAGCCCCAGAGAACCATTCTATTCGCGTTATTTCTTATCTTGACGTTTTCCTACCTGTACTCTCATGGCCAGATGATCAATGCCGGGGTTACTGTAAAGCCCAGTTTATTGGAAACAACCTATTACAGCACGCTGACACTCATCCATATCAGCTATAAAGACATTGTTCCTGTGGGGATCAATGGGTATATTACGGTAGTCGAGGAGTTTTTCGGGGTCTTTTTAATGCCGATCTTTATGACCGGCCTTTTCCGCAAGTATCTCCGGTTTGTTTAATCTGTTTCCGGTTGCGCATGATAACCAAAATCCTTTCCAGCCTTCAAACCCGCATGAGTTTTTCTTCCGAGAAAAAATTGCCTGTAAATCTTAAGGAGTATCAGGAAATCAGGCCGTATTTCGGTACAATGGTTGAAATACGTCTTTATCATGACCCCGCCATTGATATTTCTGCTGTTACACAGTCGTGTTGGGCCAAGATAGAGCAATGGCATCAGCACATGAATGTTTTTTCGTCTTCCGGAGACTTGGCCAAATTAAATCAGGATGGGTTTCATGGGGTAAAAGTAAGCTCGGATGTTTATCGCGTGGTGAAAAATGCGTTGCGTTTGGCTAAAATGACCCGCGGCACGTTTGATATTACCTGTCTTCCGCTGATCAAATTGTGGAAAAATGCAAGTCAGCAGGGTTGTATCCCTGATTCAAACGCTGTTAAAGGCGCTCAAGCGATGGTTGGGTATCAAAATATTCGCTTGGAAGGGCCGGATCGCGTGTTTTTCAAGAAACAAGGCATGGGAATAGATTTGGGTGGCATTGTTTCTGGGTTTGCCTGCGATGAATTAGCTAAGATGCTAGATGCCAATGAGATAAAGCACTTTTTGCTGGATATGGGAGGGGAGCTTTTTTGCCGTGGTTTGGATCATGGCCAAAAACCCTGGATGATCGGCATTCAGGATCCGCTGGATAAGACTAAAGTACTGGCGGCCGCGCTCATCAAAGACCAGGGCATATCAACATCTGGCAGTTATGAAAAGTTTTCAATGATCAATGGGGTTAAATATTCGCATATTATTGATCCTATGACAGGTTATCCTGAGACAGGGGCTATCAGTGCGACCGTGATTGCACGAACGGCAGAAGAAGCGGATGTTCTGTCAACGGTCATGTGTATTTTAGGAGGCCGGCAGGGCCTTCATGCAGCGCGGTTGTTAAAAAATGTTGAAGTTTTTATTGTGGAACAGAAGAAGGATGCTCTTGTTGTTTATAAAAGTGCATCTTTAAAACGTCCCGATTTTGCTGCAGCGTTCAATGCTCAACGATTTCAACAATTTTTTCCCGTCGAAAGCTGAAAAGAATAGATCCGTATAGAAATATTTCTTGACTAGATTTAGGTTGATTGATATTATTTGGCACTTATTTAGAACGTTTAATCTCCTTGAAAAATATACGCTTACATTCGTCATGGAACATTCTTTAAAAGACAATTTCACTTCCACGATCAGCGAAGACTACCTGACCACCACTCAAGCCGCAGAGCTTTGCCATGTTACGCGTTTTACGGTCCTTAATTGGATCAAGCAAGGTAAGCTTCGGGCCTTTGAGACCATTGGTGGGCATCAGCGGATCCCCAAAAAAGTTATTCTTGCATTAGTTGAAAAGAGCAATTCATCGGTATCCCAGCACGTTCCAAAGGCGCATGAAGCGGCTTCAGGGGCGGCTATTTCCGATAAAATTGATGAGCCGGTTGCTTTTGAAAAAGGCGCTTATGTTTTAGGTCAAAAGATCGCTTCGATCAAGAATCGCCTCCCGCGGTTCTTACGCGGTGGGGTTTAGGGCATATTTAGGGAAGATTTTAAACGAAAAGTAAAAAAGGAGAACAAGATGGCACATATTATCGGTGGAGCAGTTGCAGCAGTACTCGGGCTTGTGGGGATCATTGGATGGTGGGATAATTTTGGCGATTTCCTGCGCGGGGCTTTGCCGCTTGCGATCCTTGTTGGCGGGCTTATTGCGATCAATACCGGTTTGAAGCTTGCTAAAGACAAGAAATAAGCGATAGGATTTTATGATCGGCAATAAAGAAACATGTGTCAGCCCCTGGTTCGGATTTCTGATCATTGCAGCGGTCTGTATTTTGATCGCGGCAGGGATATTCTTTGAATTCAAGGGAACTACGCATCACAAGAGGCTCCATAAAACGCCTGTCCCCAAGACAACAGCGGCACAGGTGGCGTTTCCGCAGGCCGCAACAGGCGGCGCAACAACGGGTGATAAGTTCGCATTCTGACACGTTAGGGAGCAAAGATGCCGGAAGAAGAAAAAAATAAATTTTGCGGTCAACCGCTCGGGCCATGGATCGCTGGCATTGTTTTTGTCACGATCATGCTGGTGTTCTGGGTCATCATGAGGCGTAAAGAGATCGTGATGGGGGTTGAGGCCGAAGAGTTAAAAGCTCAGATGTCGGCACCGCCACCGCCACAGGTCATGAACGAACCCAAGTTTCCTCGCGAGGTTAGGGCGGCTGCGTTTCCGGCTCAGCAACCGGGTTCGGCAAAAAATTATTCGTTGGCAGCGATCACCAAGGCGACGCCTGGTGGTGGGTTCCAGCTGGTGGCCAATACGGACAGCAAATTTCAGAATTCTTTAAAAGATTCCGTGAATACGATCATTCCTTCGGTGTGTGATATTCATGCCAGGCACATTGTTCGTACGCCTGTTCGGCAGACAACGGATGCCCAGGGTTTTAAATTCGTTCCTCCGTTTACCGGGGCGATCGATAAATTTGTAGAGAACAAGGGTTTTGAGAATGTTGGCGCTGGTATTATTGTGGATGACCGCGGCTATGTGCTGACGAATTCGCATGTTACGCTGGAAGCGACAGATATTGTGGTGACCGTGTTCGGCAATCCTTCACGGGACCTTAAGGCGGATATTGTGGCGCAGGAACCGAATCTTGACCTGTCGCTGTTGAAGCTCAGGGCGGACGGCCCGTTTCCAGAGGCAAAGCTCGGAGATTCCAGCTTTACCCAGATCGGCGATTATGTGATCGCGGTCGGCAGTCCGTTTGGTATTGAACAGACCGTCACCAGCGGTATTATCAGTGGTATTCGCAAGTCTCTGATGATCGAAGGGGTGCGTTACCAGAATCTCTTTCAGACAGATACACCCATTAATCGTGGTTCTTCCGGCGGGCCTCTTGTGAATTTGGATGGTGAGGTGGTGGGTGTCAATACAGCTATTTATGCGCCGACAGGTGTTTTCAGCGGCACAGGATTTACGATCCCGATCAATGATTGCAAGGATTTCCTGGCAGCCAATCTGGGCCGGAATTTTACCGTGCCTGTAGATCAAAAGGGTATGGTGACCGGAAAATTGCCGGTTACGGCCATGAGCGCTCCAGTGCCGATCCATTTCGGGCTTGAAGTGATGCCTGTAAGCCATGTGGTGGCGCGCCAGTTTGGTATTGGCGAGGGGCAGGGAGTCCTGGTTAATCGTGTTGTGGATGAATCACCGGCGAGCTTTGCCGGGATACAGCGTGGGGACGTGATCACGTCGATCGCCGGTGTTCTGGTGTCAAGTAAAGATGAAGTGCAGAAAGTTGTCACGCATTTCAGGCCGGGCGATAATGTGAATGTCCGTATTATCCGTAATGGGAAAACAGATGAGCTGTTGGTTAAAGTCCAATGACACATACAAAACACACTCAACATCAGAGCGATCTTGAAAAGCGTTTAGAGGCGGTTAAGAAATTCGCGGCACAGAAGCCGGTTATTTTCTTCGGCGCGGTGTTGCTTGCCGTCATCGTCTTGTTGCAGCTTTTGTCATCGTTCGGGTTTTTTGGAGAAGTGCGCGAGCCGAAAGTGAATCCGGCGGTAGCGCTGGAAAAAGCGGACAGCCTGATGTGGCTCGGCATGGAAGTGGCTCCGGTTAACGCCGTGGTCCGTAAAGAATTCAAACTCCCGGGAAAGATCAAAGGGATGTTTGTGATCGATGAAGGCAAAGAGCTGGCGTTCAAGTATGGCATTAAGACCGCAGATGTGATCGTGTCCATCAGCCGTCAGGCTGTTGCGGATAGTAAAAGTTTTTTGAACGCGGCCAATGGCGTTCAGTACAGAGATGGCATTTTGTTGGATGTGTACCGGAATGGCAAGAATTCTTATGTGACGATCCCGTTCGATTATCAGTACGGGCCGCTCATGGGGCCTTATAAAGGAAGCTGGCAGCTCGGATCACCGCTGTTGGGTAAACCGTTCGGTTACGGCCAGGTCATGCAGTGATCTTAAACAAGGGGAAGATATGGTAAAGCATCCGAAAGAAAAAATGAATGTTTCGATCGACGATCTCTCATCGCGGCTCGAAGAAACAGACCTGAACACGTATTTTATTTTTGGCGCGATTTTGCTGGTGCTCGCGGTCGGGATCTTTGCGCTGTTTTCACCGGAAGGCCAGACGCAGAATGTCGGGAATCCGGCGTGCGGGAAGATCGTGATTGCCGCGACCGGGTCCAATTTGAACGCGAATGTGGCGGCTACGTTACCCGAAGCTAAATATTTCCTGGTTGTTGATCCGTTGTCGAAGAAAATGCTTGAGTCTATCAAGAATCCGTATCTTGGCACGCAGCCGAATCCGCAATTGGTGTATTTGATCGCGGGTAAGGGTGAAGAAGCGGTCATTGTTGGCAACATTGACCCGGACAGTTATAACATTTTAATGCAGTTTGGTATTAGGGCATTTGGCGGTTATACGGGCCAGGCCAGGAAAGTTGTGACGTTGTATCGCAAGGCCAGAATTCAGGCGACACCGCAAGCAAGTAATACGCTGCCACAGCCGGGCATGCCCGGACAGATGCCAGACCAGAATATGGGTCAGGCGATGCCTGCTCCCGTGGCTTTTGGTAATGGCATGGGCCCGAACTGCCCGATGCCGATGGGACAAGGCGGCGGCATGATGATGCGCCCGGCCATGATGCAGCAGGGTGTGATGATGCAACCGGCCATGATGCAACAGGGGGGCATGCAGGGCAATGGTATGATGATGCAGCAAGCGGCTAATCAGGGTAATATGCCCGTGGCTTGGAACGGCGGCCCGTTGTGCCCATTGCCGGGAAATCAGAATGGCATAGGGCAGCAAGTGGCGTTTGGTTTTGGACCGCAGCAGGTACAGCCACAGCAGGTGCAGCCGGCGCAGCAACAGCAGACCCAGGGGTTTATTTGCCCGGTTTGCAATTGGCGTATGAAAGCGGTTCGGCAGGCGAACAAATTTCCGAAATGCCCGAATTGTGATGCAGAAATGGCTCTTGAAATGGCCAATAATAACAATGTGCCGGCCCCGGTGATCGAACAGCCGGTGACGAACATGGTGCAGTTCCAGCAGCCGCAAATGAATCAGATGATGCCGGTTCAGCCGAATTTTGATCAAGGCCAGGCACCGGTGAAAGCGTTTGTTTGTCCGACGTGCAACTGGAGATTTTATGCCCGGTTGGATCCGAATGATGGGTATCCGAGATGCCCGAATTGTAAACAGATGATCAGTCAGGGCGGTATTCCGGTAGCTATGCCTGTTAATACGCAGGCGAATGCGTTTCCGGTCGCGGCCCAGCAGGTCGCGGCTGTTGTGGCTCCGCCAATTCCAAGCAATGCCAATATGCCGCATGTCTACAGGGGTGTGTGTACGAATTGTCATCAGGTTATGAACGCACCGATGGCGGCTCAGAATAATCAGATGATGGATAATGGTCAGCAGGCGAACACAGCACGCGTGGCATTTGGCCAGGCGGTCAGATAATAACCGGGGAGGATAAAATGGAGCCGATATCATTAACCACAATGGGTGTGATTGCGTTATCCATGGCAGCGGGTGCAATGTTGGCGAATTTGTGCAAAGGCAAGTCTTCATGTGCGGCGCCGTCGAAAGAAGAAGCTCCTGCGGAACAGCCGTTAGCAGCAGCCAGCGTAGAGGCCGTCGATGCGGATAAAGAGAAGGCGATCGATGATCTGATCGCGGGCAAGCAGTAAACATCAGTACAATTTTTAATACGGGAGTTGATCCATGAAAAAAGCGTTGACGTGTAATCTTTGCAGTGGAGAAATGCAGCTTTATACCGGCCCGAGGTTTAATAAGAAATTTGGTTCTGTGCTTTTTGTGGGCGGCATTCTTTCGACGCTGTTCTGGATCGGCCCGGTCTTGGGCGTTCCGCTCATGCTGATCGGTGGCTACATGGTCAGCGCCAAGAGGCAGTTATGGGTTTGCCGCGAGTGCCATACCGCGATCGAACGTATTGAAGTGGGGTCTGAGACCAAAGCCGCAGAGACAAAAAAAGAAGAATAAAATAATCTATGTCCACGCCTTCTATTATTGAATACAAGACAAAAAAGAAACAGATAGTCATCTTTATTGCCGTGCTGTCTTTCCTGGGGCTTCTCATTACGGCGGCGCTTATGCACATTGGTGCGGGTGACGCGGAATGGGCGGGCATGTCCGTGAGCAATATCACGCCCTCGATCGCGATGGAGCATAACATCCCGAAGGAAGAGGTTGGTGTTGTGGTCAACTGGTGCGAGTCTCCGTCGTATGACGCGGGCGTGCGCACCGGGGACGTGCTAAAAGGCATCAATAATAAGAAGATCAAAAATCTTTCCGATTTTCTGAATGTGACCAAGGTCACGAATATTGCAGATGGGGCATTGCTCGATGTGTCGCGTCAGGGCCAGCCGTTGTATATCACCATGGAAAATAAAGTGGGTGTTCATGATGTGCTGAAGCAGGCTATAGGGCTTGATAAGCCTGTCGCGCAGGTTCAGACAGAGACGGTAGGTATAGGCAATGGTGCCGCATCTGTTCCGACGCCGGGGTTTGTCACAGAACCGGGCATGACCCAGGTCGCGTTTGCGAACCGGTCACCGGCGGAAACGACAGAAGCCAGGGCGCTTAATCCGGCGAATACGCAACGGGCGCCGTCAGGCCAGAACCTGCCTTCACCGAAAGAACAAAATGCTGCCCAAAAAGAATTGATCGAAGGCCATTGGCTGGGGCTTGAAGTTATTCCGATCACGCCTGAATTGGCCACGGAATTTAAGTTGGCGCCGGATGCCAAAGGCATTCTGGTCGATGAAATATCGCTTGAATCTGCGGAGTCCGGGATCTTAGCCGGGGACGTGGTTTTGGCGGTGGAGCGCATTTCAACGCCGGATATCCTGGCGTTCACAGAAGCGACCCGCAGGGTCAAGAATGAGCATAAAGCCAAGGTGCTTGTATCCAGGCGCGGGCAGTTATTTGAGTTTACGATCACATCTTTGAGGACGCTCGGGTTTTCCCAGAATGAAGCGGCTCAGCCGATCACGCCGGGAGCGTTGCCGCCGCACCGCAACAGGAACAAGCCGTGTACCACATGTCATATCATTATGGTGACCGGCGGACAGCTGCCGACGGATGCCGGAGATATTCTGCCCAACCCGCCGCCGATCACGAAGGCTGCGGTTGCGCCCCACGAGTTTCGTGGAAAATGTAAAACGTGCCATATTATTTTGAAGAAATAAGGCTTTGCCCTTAAGGGAAATATTATGAAATTTGCAACAGTGGCAAAGATCGTTATCGGGGTTTTTATCCTGATCTGTATGATCATGTTCGTGGTCGATAACCTCGAGCCGGTTCAGGTATTCTTTCCGATCATCCGGGGAAAGCGTATCGGGCTTACCTTTATTATTTTCGGGTCGTACATGATGGGCGCGATCACGTCCATGATCGTGATGACGCGTGTTGGCGCCGCGATCAGGGATAAGCGGAAGTCTGAGGAGGTTCCTGAAGAAGAACAGGAGCTGTTTGAAGAAGAATGAGCCCTGCTGCTGATAAAGACATGGTGAAGTGTGAGGGCTGTGCCAACAGGACGATCGTTGTCGGCCTGCTGGCGAATTTCTTCCTGGCGATCTTCAAGCTCTTTGTAGGGTTCCTCGGACGCAGCCGTGCCTTGATCGGCAGCGGTATGTGCAACCTGAGCGATATTGTCACGTCGATCGCGGCGATCATCGGGGTGCGGTATTCCAAGCGGCCGGCGAACATGCGCTATCCGTACGGGTACGGCAAGATCGAATTCATCGTCCAGTCTGTGATGAGTTTGTTCATGATCTTGGGTACTGCGGCGATCATTTTAAGTTCCACATTCGTGATCGCGAAGCGCGTGATCGTGGTGCCGCATATGGTCGTATTCTTTACGGCCATCCTGAGCGCGATCGTGAACGGCTTGTTGTATAAATATTCGCATTGCGGGGCCAAACAGCTGAACAGCCCGGTGCTCAAGGCGCATGCGGAACATAATAAGATTGACGTTATTTCATCGTTGCTCGTTGCGATCGGCGTTATTGTGGCGCAAAAGGGCATGCATTGGGTGGATCCGGCGATCGCTATTTTTGAGTCGGTGCATGTTATTCATGGCAGTTACATTATCCTGATGGACGGCGTTAAGGGCATCATGGATACGAGCCTGCCTGAGCAGTATATAGAAAAGATCCGCGCACATATCCTTGAAGTGAAGGGCGTGCGCAAGATCGAAGATATCCGGGCACGTCAGACAGGCCGCAAGATCGTTCTGGATGTCCTGATGCAGTTGGACGCGGATTTGACAGTGCTTGAAGCCAAACGGATCAATCAGGCGATCAAAACATATTTGCGCAGTGAAGATAAGAATATCGGCAATATTATGATCCAGGTCGTGCCAGCTGAAGTTTGAAAGAGTACGTCATTCTGAGGCGAAGCCGAAGAATCTCCGGCATTGTTTGGTTGGCATAATATTCTTGGAAACTAAAAACGTTGGGGATCCTTCGTCCGCCTTCGGCGAGACTCAGGATGACGATAATGGAAGATAAATGTGTCAGATGCGGGCGGATCGTTCCCTGGATATGTTTCCTGGGAAACTCGACGTTGACGTTGTTTAAAATTTATATCGGGTATGTTTCCGGGTCCAAGGGGCTTATTGCGGACGGGATCCATTCCGGCACCGACGTGATCGCGACGCTCATGGTTATTGTGACGCTCGCGATCTCCGGGAAGAAGGAAGATAAAACGCATCCCTGGGGATACGGCAAGGCTGAGTTTTTAGGCGCGGCGCTTGTGTACATGGTCCTTCTGGGTATTGCGCTTTTGATTTTGTATGACGCTGTTGAGGTTATTTTAAGCGGCCAGATCCATCCGCCGCATATTATTGCGTTCTTTGGTGCGCTGGTCTCGATCATTGCCAACTATATTTTGTCCGGTTACGGGTTTTGCGCAGGTAGAAAACTTAATTCTCCGGCCATGATCGCGAATGCCAATGAGAACCGGGCTGACCTTATTTCGTCGATCGCGGTCTTGTTCGGGATCGTAATGGCGAATGTCGGTTTTCCGATCCTGGATTCGCTGGCGGCAGTTCTCGTCGGGTTGATCATTGCGAAGACAGCGATCGAACTCGGGATCGAGGCCTTCAAGAGCTTGATCGATGAATCGCTGCCTATGGAGAAGCGTGGCCTGATCGAAAAGACCGTGCTTCAGTACCGCGAAGTCAAAGGTGTCAATTATATCAATGCCCGTCGGGTCGGGCATGAAGCGTGGATCGATATGGAGATATTTATTGATCCGAAAAAGACAGTTACCGAAGGCCACATGATCGCCCGTGAAGCTCGCGCAGCGCTGATGCGCCGCTTCGCGCAGATCAAGGAAGTGAATATCGCCTTTACGTGTAAAGAGACGCCGAACGAGAAGCATGTTGTGTCAGACAGCCCCGAGGAAGCGGCACATCCTTTGGCGAATTTATTATCTATATTCACAGGAGGACGGCATGGAAGAGTTAAAAAGACATAAAAAGCATGAAGCGCCGCAGGTTGAGGCAGAAACGCCGGTGAAGGCGGCTCGCCCCAGAAAAGATGAAAGCAGCCTGGGGATCAGCAAGAAATTGAATTATGCGGCATACAAAACGCTGAATGTCTGCGGCAAGATCGTCGCGGGTTTAGGCAATGCGTATGAAAAGCTGTTTGTGGCAGATACGGAGGAGATCACCAAGGATTTCGATAAAGAGCAGGGCATCAAGTTCTTTGAAAAAGGTGATTGGACCAAGTCGCTTGAGTTCTTTGAGTCTTATATATCAAAGGGGCATGGGGATGATGCCGAGTTGTTGTTTTTGATGGCGCAGTGCCATGAAAAGCTGGAAGAGTTTAAAGAGGCGGTGGAGTATTTCAAGAAGGCCGAGGAAATAAAGCCAGAGGATGCGGATATCATGCACGCGCTGACCGGTTGCCTGCTTGACCTGGAGCAGTATGCGGATGCGACGCCGTATTTGACAAAGTTGATCGAGATGACGCCGGATGTCGCAGATAATTATTATAATCTCGGCACCTGTTACGAGAAGACCGACAAGGTCGAAGATGCCAAGGCCATGTATAAGAAGGCGATCGATATTAATCCGCGTGAGTCGGTGTATTATCACGCGCTCGGGTTCCTGTACGAGAATTCCGGTGATCATAAGGACGCGATCGTTTGTTTTAAGAAGGCTATGGATTTGGAGAAGAGGAAGAAAGACTAAACTCAGGGAATCTTTATGAATAGATTAACGTCATACACGATCAAGAAGATTTTTGCAAAAGAGCTGAAGCCGTCGGAGAAGCACTGGTGGCAGAAGATCGACTTTGAGAATTTGAAAAGTCAGCAGGCCATTTGGATCGGCGCCGGTGTGGCGGTCATCCTTTTGTCCGGCGTGTATTATTACAATAAATTCATTGAGCTTCACCGTTTCACGGAAATGGAACAGCATCAGATCGAAGTCATGCTTCAGCGCAGAAAAGACCTGTCGTTCAATTTGACGACCACGGTCATTGATTATGCGAAGCACGAGCGCACCATGTTCCAGTATGTGACGAACAAGCGCGAAGAGACGCTCAAGAATCCTGAACTGCTGATGAACGCGCTCAAAGATGCGGGCATTATGGACATGGTCAAGAACAGCAAGGGTGCGGGGAGTTTGGACCAGGTCGCGGGCAAGTTCATGGCATTGGCCGAAGCGTATCCTGAACTTAAATTGAGCGCCAATTTTCAGAAATTGATGGATGCGCTGATCACCAGTGAAGATCGTATTGCAGACCGCCGTTTGGCGTATAACCATGCGGCCAGTGTTTTTCATGCGTATGTGCGTCAGGTCCCGGCATGTTTTTATGCGTTCATTTTCGGTTATCGTGAAAACATGTTCCATTATGTGTCTGTGGATTCTGATGTGTCGCAGACGAACCGGATCAGATATTAAAGAAGTGATAACAGGAAATACAAGGAGCATTCAATGGCGTTGAGCATACGAGGGATCATGAACGCGGACAAATTAGAGCGTCTGCGGAGCTTTCCTTATGTGGAGGCGGCGATAGCGCTGGTCGTGGTCGTTGTCCTGGGGGCCATGTTCATCGATACTCGGCACATGGCGCCGCAGAGCGCGCCTCGCCTGGCGCAGACGAGCGGCAGCAATGCCATTGAGTTTGATGTCATTACGGTAAATCCGATCATTGCGAAAGATTTCAACCTTCCGTATGCGGCGGGTGTTCTTATTAACAGCGAGCCCAAAGGTGCGGCGCGCCGCCTGTTCGACCTGACCCGCGGGGATGTTATCCTGAAATATAACAATGTGGATGTGCAGTCCGCGCATCATCTGGCATTTCTGATGTCGAGCAGCAAGCCTGGCGATACGGTGCAGTTCGTTGTGTCGCGTAATGGCAAAATGCTTACGATCAATAATAAGATCCCGGCAGCCACGGGTTTGGATATTTTCGCGCCTGAAGGCCGGAATATTGCGATCGCGCTTGTTATTATTCTGGTAACGTTTGCCATGATATCCCTGAATCTTTTTGACCGGACCGTGTGCGCGATCCTCGGTGCGGTGGTCATGCTTGTGGCTGGCTCTCTTTTTGGTTTTTACAAGCAGTCCGAAGCGTTTGATGCGATCAAGATGAGCCCGATCTTTATCTTTTTAGGTATGGGCGTTTTTGCCGTGTTTCTGGAAGACCTGCGGTTCTTTCAGTATGCGACCAAGCGCATGATCGTGTTCTTTAAGGCGGATAAGGTCAGGATCCTCATGGGGCTATGCGTCATGACATTCCTGTTTTCCATGTTCGCCGGGTCCTTGCGCGTGATGATCCTTTTATTGGTCATGATTCCGATCACGATCTACGCGGCGAGAACACTGATGTTTGATCCGGTGCCGGTCGTGATCTTTGAGATCATTGCGGCGAATATCGGATCGACTGCCACGGCCATCGGCGGCTTTGCCAATATGCAGGTTGCATCTGTGACCGGGATCACATTTCTGGATTTCTTGATCTATTTATTGCCGATCACGATCGTGTGTTTTCTGGCATCATTGGCATACATGTGGTTTACAGAGTTCAGGCAGCATAAGATCCTGCGGTCTGTGAAGCAGGAAAAAGTATTGTTGCTGGGCGTGGAGCATGAGCTGGAAGGCATGCACATGGACTGGCCTGCGGTCAAGATGGTGCTGTATGTGCTGGGCGCTGTTATTGCCGCGTTTTTTGTCCTGCCGGTGTTTCGGATCCAGCTGGCGCCGATCGCGCTCGGTGGGGCGTTCCTTCTTTTGGCCATTGAACATCATAAGGCGCGTCATGTGATCCGCAAGGTCCGCCTGATCGACGCTATTTATTATATCGCTATTTTCATCATTGTTGGCGGTGCGGTGTACTCGGGCCTGCTCAATAATATTTCTGATATTCTTATGTCCATTTCTGCGGGAAATAAGGTATTATATCCGATCTTTTTGCTGTGGTTTGTGGCGGCGTTTACGATCCTTTTGAATCCGGGCGCGGCGGCCGCGTTCTTTATTCCGGTGGTCATGCATTCAGGGTTTGCGGACTTTACGGATGTCGTGTGGTGGGCGTTGTCGTTGGGCGTCATGGTGGGGAGCTGCACCTGTTTAACGCCGGCGAGCGGCGGTGTGATCACGCATCAGCTGACCGAAGAGTTACATGTGGCGAAACTCGACGGCCGTTCCAAAGAAGGCCTGACATTTGCGAGCTATAACCGGCGCGGTTTGCCGATCTCGCTTATTTTGTTGGTGATCTCAACAGCGTATATCTTTATAATTTGTAATTCTCAGTAAGGAGTATTTCATGGATTCCGAGAAGGTCATGGCAGATCAGCGTGTTGATTATGTGAAGCTGGGCGCCGGTGTTTTAGTGGTGATCCTGGCGTTGTTCGCAATGTTCCGGCCGCCGGATCCGACAGGCCGTGTTCCGGTGACGATACAGACGACAATGGCGCGTACGCCCATGGCCGTGGCGCTGCAGACACAGGGTGGGGTTGTGACGCCCGGTGGTGCTGTTGTTCCAGCCGCACCGGTTGCGGATCAGCCGTTCTGGGTTCTGGCGCTGGTCGGTTTTGCGATCGGATGTTATGGCACGATCGTGGGTATTGGCGGCGGCCCGTTGATTCTCCCGATCCTGGTATTCTTTTACGGCTGGGAGAATGAGCTTCTGGTGGCAACATCGCTTTTTATTGTGTTCCTGAACGCGCTTTCCGGGTGCGCCGGATATGCCATGCAAAAGCGCATCGATTATAAAGGCGGGATTAAGTTCACACTGGCCGCTATGCCGGGAGCGTTCATTTCCAGTTATATTCATCACCTGGTCAATCTGACCTTTTTTGATATTATTTTTGGTATTTTCCTGGTGTTTCTCGCCGGATATACATTCTTTAGTGTTGGCAAGCTGGACAAGAACGCCCATGAAAAACAGAAACAGCTGAAAGCGGCCAAGGCCGGAGGGTTTCGCCGGGTCAAATTCATGGATAATTTCGGGATCAAGTACGATTACTATTCCAACGACAAACTTGGTATTTCCATGAATTTGCTGTTGGGCTTCTTTTGCGGCTTTTTAGGTATCGGCGGCGGCGTGTTCCAGGTGCCGATCCTGATCTTCTTATTGTATTATCCGACACACGTAGCAACAGCCACGAGCCACTTTGTGACCCTGCTTACGTGCGCAGTGGCGTTGTTGCCGCATATCTTTTTGGGCAACGTCATGTATAACGAAGCGGGCTGGATGGGCGTGGGCGTGGTTGTTGGCGCTCAGGTCGGGGCGCGTATTGCCTCCAAGCTGAATACCAAAGTGACGTTGTATCTGTTTATTATTATTCTTGTTGTATTTGCGATCAAGTTATTCTTGCGTTAAAAGGAGTTAGGAATGGAATTTTCACTGGTTTTTATTCTATATGTCCTGATCGCGATCATTGCGTTAGTGGATATTCTGAAGGGGTATTTGTCCCTGGATAAAAAGATCCTCTGGATCGTTCTTGTGCTGGCCGTGCCGGTGTTGGGGATCATTCTTTATTATTTGACAGGCCGGGCGGACCAACCGCAGGGTAACTGAGAGAAAGGGTTTGTATGAAGAGAGAAATTTTTATCGGGCTCTGCGGGGTGGGATTCCTGGGCATGCTGGTGATCGCGATCTTTACGCATCAGGAGACGCAGGATGTCGCCGTAGATACGTTCCATGAGATCCAGGCCGTTGATGCGTTCAAGCAGGCGGCAGCGCCTTGCCCGATCGTTGGCGGCCAGCAGGTGATGATGCAGCCCGCGGCTATGGCGCAGGCCGCGTTTGCAACGGCTCCGGCGATTACGGATGCGCCTGATAAGCCTGTTCTCATCAAGTATTTCGGGTGCGAGGTGATCGCGATCAATGGGGGCAAAGTTAAGGTGACCGGGATCATGGGTAATTCCTGGGCTGAGAAGGCCGGCCTTAAGATCGGGGATATGCTCCTGTCATTCAATGGGAAGAGTATTGAAAGCCTGGCGCAGTTCCAGGATATGCTCGTGAAAGCTCCGCCGGAAAAAGACTATAAATTGGATTATATGCGTGGAACGCACAAGAAAAATACAGTGATCTTTATCGGTGAAGGCGAAATGGACGGGTTTCTTCCGATCCCGCAGCCGAAATAATATGAACCCTTTGCGCGGACAAATGGCGTCGATGTTGATGGGCGCGGCCAAGTCAGGGCTTCAACAGTTGGATGTTGATTCTCCGATCGCTCAAAAGATCAAGAAATTGGATGTGCAAAGCCTCCTGGAAGAAGATATTCGCCGGATCTGTGATGCGATTTCCTGGGGGGAAACGACCCGTTTGATGGGGATCGTGGCCAAGCTTAAAATGGGCGGCAGCAGTCAAGAGCCGTTAAAAGAAGAAATAAAAAAGATCGCCAAAGGCATTGTCGAGCGGGTCGAGCAGGGGCATGATAAACTCAAGACGCCGCCGGATTTGCGTGATCTGTTGTTTAATCTGTAGGGATAACAGGAGGAACGAGGG
>JADFWS010000039.1 GCA_015234065.1 Candidatus Omnitrophota bacterium | reverse complement strand
CCATTGCTGCGAGCCAGTGAGTATCCACTGCCCGGGTGTCTTATCTTTGTCTATTCTAGTCTTAATATAAGACAACAACTCCGGGACATTCTGGATCTCATCAATAATGACAGGTGGAGGATTCTCCTCCAAAAAACCTCGCGGATCACGCGCGGCAAAAGACCGAACATCAAGATCGTCCAACAAAATATATCGATAAGATTTTCCAAGATGCCGAACAATGGTCGTCTTGCCGGCCCGGCGTGGGCGAGTTAGTAGTTGGGTAAAGAGCATTCACTTTTCTTTGTTGTGAGCGTGGGTATAGTAAGATGTCAGTATGTAACGCAATGTAATTGAAGGAATCTGCTGTCTGGTGTGATTATCCTTTAGTCATTGTATTCCAGGTATTTATAAATGATCTCTTATGTAATTCTGTTTGGGTCTTTTGATCCGGCTTGGTAATGTGCGGCTTTAATGACAGTTTTGCTATCGATACCCATGCTTTTGGCAATCGCCTGGAATGACATTCCCAGGGCCTGCAGTTCACGGATCTTTGTCGAGAGTTTCTGATATACTGGAATGCGCATGTCAGGCTCAACGATGATCTTGGCCACGATCTCGGCCGCGGTTCGAATTGGTTGCAGTCGGGTCCACCATTGGCACCAAATCGAACCCTTGTCTTCCTCTTCGAGGAGGGCAAGGGTTTGATTTTATGTAACGCAATGTAATTGAAGGCAGATCATGGGCATGACTTAGATTTTTAAGCCTTTATATTCCAGCATTTATAAACATCCATTTATGTAGTTTTATTGTTGGATTGGAGATAAAATTAGGGCGTATACAGAATTTTTGGGCTAGGTTAGAATGTAGATATCGGGTTTGACAATGCGTGGCTACGAATAAACAAAAAAGACGTTACGTTCCTGCGCAGTCAGGGCGTGAACCGGTCTGGATGGGAAAGGTGAATATGGATGAGGGATTCCAAGAACAAGGCGAGAAATACCTGGATAAGATCATCAACAATATCGGCGACCCTGTATTTGTGAAAGACGATCAAAGCAGGATGGTGCTCGTGAATGAAGCGTTTTGCAAGATCTTTAAATTATCCAGAGAAGAGATCATAGGCAAAACACTTGCCGAAGACGTCCCTCCGGATGAGAGGGAGCATTTCTTAAGAATTGACAGGCAGGTGCTGGCGGATGGCCAGGATAATTTGACCGAAGAGCTGCTGACCGTTCGAGGTGGCGCGACCCGGACAATCTCCACAAAGAAGACGCGGTATATAGACGACGCCGGTAAAAAGTTTCTGATCGGGGTGATCCATGATATTACCGATCAGAAGATCCTTGAGAAACAGTTGCAGGATAAGATGGCGGCGCTGGAAAATGTGAACAAATCAATGATGGGGCGGGAATTAAGGATCATTGAGCTTAAAGAGCGGATCAAAGAACTTGAAGCCGGGCAGGACACGGCGTTATAACTTTGGTTGTAATGGGCATGGGTTTAAGTTAAAATTAAATGTTTCATGAGCGTCATTATAAAATTCAGTGATTTTCAGGAAAGGCATGGCCGGAGCCGAGCATATGAAGAACTTTTTCCAGCATATACGCAGTTATATTTTTCGCGGCCTTTTGGCGATCATTCCGATCTTTTTATCGTATCTGGCCATTAAACTTTTGTATGTGCTGATCGATAAGCGGGTGATGGCGCTTTTGGATCAATTTATTGAGATCCGTCATATTCCGGGGATGGGGATACTGCTGGTCCTTGTATGCCTGTATCTGATCGGGATGATCGTTAGCAATATTGTCGGGAAACAGCTTTTTCGTTTTATTGACGGGATCGGCCATCGCATCCCGATTATTCAGACGATCTATCAGGTTGGTAAACAAGTCTCGGAAAGTTTATCTGTTGCCGGTGACAAGCAGTCCTTTAATAAGGTTCTGCTGGTGAACTGGAATGGCAATGGCATCTGGGCTATTGTTTTTGTGGCCGGAGACATTATTGACCAGAGGTCCGGTGAAAAGATGTATCGCGTTTTTATGCCGCATGTCCCGAATCCTGCCACAGGTTTTGTCTTTCTTGTTAAAGAATCTCAGACCATGGATCCGGGATGGACAGTCGAAGAAGCGATCAAAATGGTTATTTCAGGCGCCATTGTTTCTCCGGCAGAGATCAAGAAACCGGCGTAATTCTGAGGGACGGCATGGCAAAACACGCATTTTCATCCTGCGTTCTCTCCGGGAAGGATGGCCTCAGAGTTGCGGCCATCATGCTCGGATATTTTTTTGCCCACCATTTGGCCTTCTTATTTCCTGATTCCCATCATGTTCTTATGGCGGTATGGCCGGCCGGAGGAGTTGGGCTTGCCAGTCTGCTTCTTAGCCCGCGGCGCCTTTGGCCTGCTATTATCCTGGCGCTTTTTGCCGCCGGGAACGTGGCCAATATTCTGGAGCATCGGTTACTGATCAATAGCCTTGGATTCATGACCGCGAACGTCATGGAATCGCTGGGATGCGCGTGGCTCATCATTCGCCTCTGCGGCCCTGTGGTCCGGTTTGACCGTGTTCAGGAAATATGGGCGCTCCTTCTTGCGGCGACGGTGGTGAATGCGTTCAGTGCGTGCCTGGGGGCGAGTGTGGCTAGTTTGACATCCGGCTCTTCATTCGGAACATTTTGGATGTCATGGTGGATCTCGGATGGCTTAGGGATATTGATCGTCGCCCCGTTTATTGTCACCTGGAGTGATGTTCATCGCTTGAGCAAGGGTATTCGATGGATGCGACTGGCCGAAAGCTGTATTTTTATGCTCCTGTGGGGCATGGGCTCATGGATTTGTTTTAATCAGAACGGCGCTCATCCGTCAAATTTCGTTTTTCCTTATATGTTGATCGTTCTTCTTGTATGGCCAGCCATACGCTTTGGCCAGCGGGGAGTTTTGTCTGCGATCATTGTGCAGGGAGGCATCCTGATTATTTCTTCGCAGATATTGACAGGGCCTCTTTTATGGGGTGGTTCCGGATTGGAGGAGCGGCTGCTGTTGATGCAGATGTATCTTGGGTTCACGGCAGTGTCGGGGATGATCTTTGCGGCGAGCTATAGCGAACGCAGGACCGCTGAAGAGAAACTGGCAGAGTCTGAGCTGCGTTATCGTGAATTGGTGGAAGGGACGGACGATCTGGTCACACGCGTTGACAGCAGCGGGAATCTTACATATGTGAATCAGGCGGCAGAGAAAATATTCGGTATCAAGGCAGACGCGTGTGTTGGCCGTGCGGCATTTGAGTTTGTTCATCCCGAAGACCGGGAACGTACACGGAAGGCGTTTGAAGACTGGGTCAGCCGCAAGGTTCGCCGGGCAACGCATCAAAACCGCCTGGTCGGCAAAAGCGGCCGGGTTTTTGAAATGTTCTGGACTGTTAATTTGAATTTTGACACGAGCGGCAATGTTCTTAGCGTCGGAAGTATTGCGCGGGATATCACCGAGCACAAGCAGGCGGAGGATGCCCTTCGCGCAAGTGAGGAAAAGTTCCGGACCCTTTTTAACAATTCCGAGGTGGGGATGTTCCGCTCGCGGCTCGACGGGTCGGAGTTTCTTGATGCGAACAGCAAGTACCTTGCCATGCTCGGCTGGACGCGCGAGGAGGTTATTGGCAAGCCATCGGTTATTGTGTGGGGAGATCCTGGAGAGCGGGAAAAGATGGTCAGGGCGCTCAGGGCACAAGGCAGTGTTGAAAACTTTGAATTTAAAGCCTGTAAGAAAACAGGCGAAGAGCGGATATTCCTGACCTCGTTAAGGCTGTATGCAGAAACAGGGATCCTTGAGGGCTCGATCACAGATATTACCGAACGTAAAAAAGCAGAGGCGGCCCTGAACAAGGCCAAAGAAGATGCTGAAGCGGCAAATAAAGCCAAGACCGAGTTCCTGCTGAATATTTCCCACGATATCCGTACTCCACTGAATTCGATCCTTGGGCTCAGCAGCTTGCTGACGTCCGCAGAAGTGGATGAAAAGTCGCGCAAATGTATTCAGATCATCAAGGCGCAGGGGCTTGGCCTTTTGTCGCTCGTCGAAGATATTTTGCACATCTCAAAACTCGAATCCGGACAGATGACGCTGAGAGTTCAAGGATTTGATTTCGCGGCAACAATGAAACATGCGGTGGAGTCTGCCCGGGTCGGCTTAGGGGAGAAGCGCGTTATTTTGACCTGTGCCATGCCGGAAACGATCCCGCGTTTAAATGGAGATGAACTGCGGGTTGCCCAGATATTGAATAATATTTTAAGCAATGCCGTGAAGTATACGGAACAAGGCGAGATCAGGGTCACTGTTACCGGGGCTCTATGCGGTGCGGATAGATATGGCGTCGAGGTTTCGGTAAAAGATACCGGGTTTGGAATAGTCGCTGAAGATCTGCCGCGTATTTTTGACCCGTTCACCCGGTTCCATGAATTCCATGGCGGGAAAACGCATGAAGGCGTTGGGTTGGGATTGAATATTACAAAAACACTGGTCCATCTTATGGGTGGTGATATCCGCGTTGTTTCGGAATTTGGTAAAGGAAGCGAGTTTCTTTTTACCCTGGATTTCGGGTTGGCGCATTAAATCGGGAGATGTGCCCCGGTTTACTTAATTTCTGATAAAATAAAGCCCATGGCGGAAAAAACAGAAGAACTTATCAGGTTCAGCAAATGGTTGAGAGGGCGGCTGCTTGAACTCAGCATGAGTGCGCGCGACCTTTCCATTGTCAGCGGTGTGGATGAGTCCGAAGTGTCCAAAATGACGCGCGGCGTGCGCCTTCCGTCGTTGCTGGCGGCAAAAATGATGATCCCGCATCTGAAGTGTTCTGCTCATGATTTTCTTGTTGCTGTGGGTTTGCAGGCAGGGAGTCTCGCCGACGATTCCGGCTTAAAATCTCCATCCGAACGGAAATATACGAAACAAGAGGTTGAGGCGATTTTGCGAAAAGCTGGCCAGGCCGCGCTGGATCTTTTGGACGCATCATGAAAACAAAGAAGATCCCCACAAAATATCAGCCTAAAGGTTTTGAGATCCTTTATGACGATGATTATGTGATCGTCGGGAATAAGGCGGCCGGACTCTTGACGGTCGGGGCGCTGTATGAGCGGGAGCGCACGGTCCATCATCTGTTGAACCAATATGTGCGCAAAGGCAATTCCAGGTCGCATAAACGGGTGTCGGTCGTGCATCGTCTCGACCGGGAAACATCCGGGCTTTTAGTGTTCACTAAAAGTGAAGAGGCGCGGACATTTCTCAAGGAGAATTGGAAGAGCGCGGAGAAAGAATACTTCGCGGTCGTGCACGGGCGCATGTCTAAAGTATCCGGCATGATTGAGAGTTATTTGACTGAGGATGAGGATTATGTGGTCCATTCCCGCGCGGACAGCCGTGAGGGCAGGCTGTCACAGACCATGTACACGGTCGTGAAGCAGGTTGAAAAGATGGCGCTGTTGAAAGTCGACCTTTTGACCGGAAGAAAAAATCAGATCCGGGTGCATCTGGCCGGCGAAGGGCATCCGATCGTCGGAGATGATAAATACGGGAAGCCGGACAGGCGTCAGCCGAAGCTTTTGCTTCATGCGCGCCGGCTTGCGTTCACGCATCCGCATACAAAGGCACGCATGGTATTTGAAGCGCCGGTCCCGCCGTATTTTCATGCGCTGGTCGGCCACTTTTAGTAATGAGGCATATACAAGAGGGGGTTTTATGATGAAGAAATGGATGGTTCTGTTCATGGTTTTTATGGCAGGGGCTGCGGGAGTTGCCCGTGCCGAGGGTGCGGTTGAAGCAAAACCGGTTAACCTGGCGATCTTTGATCCTGTTCAAATGGTTCCGGCGAAAGAGGCGATCAGTGGGTTGCGTTTGTCTGTGTTCTATACGAAAAACACGGATATGACGGGTTTGAGTTTTGCCTGGCTTGGCGTGAACAGGACCACGGGGAATGTGAAGGGCGTTGAATGGGGCCTGGGGAACTGGACTGATGGTAATTTTTACGGATGGCAGGACGGTTTTATAAGCCGTACCGGCGGGCGTTTTGTCGGGATGCAGGGCGGACTGGCCGCGGTCGATGAGGGTGATTTTACCGGGCTTCAGGGCGGGCTTGTTGCGTGGACCGAGGGATTTTTTCACGGTTGGCAGGGTGGCGCGATCAATTTTACCCGGGGTTCTTTTGTCGGGTTGCAAAGCGGGGTGCTGAATATTTCCAGAGGCGAGATGTCAGGGGTGGCCCTTGGTTTTGTGAATGTGGCGAATGAAATGCATGGGCTGCAGTTCGGGCTGGTCAATATTGCGCAGTCTTTGGACGGCGTTCAGATCGGGCTTGGCAACTATAACGGCAAGAAAGAGCCGTTTGAATTCTTGCCTATTGTGAATTGGTCGTTTTAAGGCCTGGAGTTGAGGCGTTGTGGCTGATTCCGACGATCTTTATGCTGAAATAATCTGGGATAATGCCGGTGCGCCGCATTCAGCCATGTTCGGGGACAAATATTTTTGCCTCGAGGATGGCTATGAAGAGGCGCGGCATGTGAATTGCGCAGGGAATGCGCTCGAAGCGCGTTTTAAAGCGCTGGATCCAAACGTGCCCGGAACATTTACGATCATTGAAACAGGTTTTGGGACAGGGCTGGATTTTTGTTGTGCCTGGCAGGAGTGGGAAGCGTTTGCCCCGGAGTCCTGGACACTGCGTTTTTTATCGCTCGAATTGTATCCGTTGTCTTCACAAGACCTTTCTCGGGCGCTTGCGGCTTGGCCCGCTCTTGCCGTATATAGAGACGCGCTTGTTGCGCAGTATGCTCCGGCGCCTGGAAAGGATATGGATTTTTATTTTGATCATGCCCGGATTCATTTGACTGTGATCGTTGATGATGTGGTGGAGGCGCTGCACAAGATGCGGTTACGCGGGTTGGCGGGTGCTGGAGCAGATGCCTGGTTTCTTGACGGGTTTGGCCCGGCGAAGAATCCGCAAATGTGGTCGGAAGCGGTTTTTGCGGCTATGGCGCCGTTAAGTCGGCCAGGCAGCACGCTTTCGACATTTACCGTTGCGGGGTTTGTGCGGCGCGGGCTGGAGGCGAACGGCTTTCGCGTTCAAAAAGTCCCGGGATATGGGAAGAAGCGTCATATTCTGATCGGCCGGCGGGATGTTCAGGGAGAAGTATGAATATTTTTTCGATCAAATATCTGAACGATCTTTTGACCGTCGGCAAGGGCGCTCCGTTCTTTCGTGGACTATTCTTTATTATTTTTATTTTCCCATCATTGTTCCTGAGTATTTTCAGCCTGAATAATATTTACAGGGAATCTACGGAGTCGATCCTTTCGGATAAACGGTCGCTGGCATTTCTGGCGGCCAGTATTGTTGATGAAAAACTGGATGCCATTACAGACCTGGGTATTTCTTTTGCAACACGGCCTTTGTTGATCAAGAATGTTGAGAATGGAGACTGGCCTGCGGCGATCAATGTCCTGGATGGTGTGTTGCGGCAATTCACGTTCATTGACAGGATCGTTCTGCTAAGCCCGGACGGGGTGATCAGGGATGGGCGTCCCGAGCTCCCGGATGTTTTGGGGCAAAGCCGTGCGAATCAGGATTGGTATCGTGCGATCAAGGCTTCCTGGTCCCCGGTTGTATCGAATGTGTATGAGCGCGGGTCGACGCCCAAGATCAATGTGGTGTCTGTCGCAGTTCCGGTGAAGGGTGTCGACGGCCATGTATATGCGATCCTTTTGCTCCAGCTGAAGATTGAAAGTTTTCAAAGCTGGTTTCAGGCCGCGGATGTGGGCAGAAATGGCTTTATTTATATTGTAGACCACAATGGCAAGCTTATTTTGCATCCGAAGTTTGAACCGAGGACGCAAAATGTGGACTTTTCATCGGTCGGGATCATTCAGAAAGTGATCGCCGGTATCGGCGGCGCAGCGGTGAATTATAACGCGGTTGAGAAAGAGTATCGTGTTGCGGCATACGAGCCTGTGCGGGCGTACGGATGGGGCGTTGTGGTCACGCAACGGATGCAGGATGCGTTTGAGGCCAGAGATAAAGGGTTGTTGCCGCTGTGGATCACATACGGCATTATTATCGTATTGACCGGTTTTCTTGCCGTGTTCGTCCTGTATTCCTTGATCACACATAAGAAATCAGCGGAGGACCTGGAGAAGGCGCATGAAGAGCTTAAAGCGCTCTCCTTAACAGATCCGCTTACGGGGTTGTATAATCGCCGGGGTTTTGACGCGCTTTCGGATCAGCAGTGGAAAGTCGCCAAACGTGCCGGCCAGCATGCCGCGATCTTCTTTATTGATGTGGATAACATGAAGCCTATTAATGATCGAGGCGGGCATGCGGCGGGTGACCTGACGCTTGTGGAGGTATCCGGGATCCTCAAGATGACGTTTCGCGAGTCGGACATCATTGCGAGGATCGGTGGGGATGAGTTTTTGATCTTTGCGATCGTGTCCGGAAAAGATATGGTACAGGCTCTGTTGCACCGTTTTGACGAACAACTGCAGGAACGCAACAGGAAATGTGCGCCGAGGGCCCCGATCGCTGTGAGTATCGGGTTTACCACAGGCCATGATTTTGAAACGAATACGCTGGAAGACATGATCAGCCAGGCGGATAAAAGAATGTATATTCATAAATGGGAAAAGAAGGGGAGATAGCGCCTGGTGACACGTTCTTATTCGGCACGCATACTTAACGCGTTTGTCCTGTTCCTTTTTGCCGCGTGTTTTCTTTTAAGGCTTTTTGTCTGGAAGCTTTTTCCGACAGCAGAGGCTTTTCTCAAAGAGGATATTGCCAATCTTCTGGTATCCGCGCTTGTTTTTTTCTGCGCGGCCGTCGCGTTCTTACGCAAATATTGTTCGCGCGAGCGTGTTGAAGCCACAGGCTTTGAATGGCCGCTCGGCGTTCTGGTGCTTGCGGCTGCTTTTTCGATCTTGTATTCTGTGGATACGTCGATCGCGATCAAGGCGACATTGGCGCTCGCGGCGCATGTCCTGTTGTTTTATGTGGCGGCGGATATCATGGGGGAAGAGCGGCGTATCCGTATCGCGTTCCTCATCGCGCTGGCGGCAGCGCTTTTAACGGCGTTCTTCGGAATTAGAGAATACTATTATCTTTTACATCGCGTGCCTGCCCCGGGAGAGGAAAGCCTTGGGCGTTTGAACATAAGCCTGGAGTATATTCTTTTAAGCAAGCGGGTTACCTCGTTTTTGGGATGGCCGAATTCGCTCGCCGGATATCTGATGCTCCTTTTTCCGGCAACAGGGCTTATGATCATTGGATTTAAGAATATCTGGGCACGCATTCCGCTGGCGCTGGCGACATTAACGCTGTTGCTTTGTTATCTGTTCACGTTCTCGTTCCTGGGCTGGACCAGCCTGTTTTTAGCGACGCTATGCCTGACGCCGTGGCTGGCGGACGTTTTTTCTTTTAAGCGACTGTCTACGGCAGGGAAAGTTTTTCTGACGGCTGGGGTCGTTATTTTTATCGGATGTTTTCTGGTGGTCATTTCCAAGAAGAGTTTCTTGTCTTCTTTAGTGCCGCGAGTTTTTTATCATAAAAACGTGTTAAAACTTATTCTGGATCAGCCGTTCTTCGGATACGGCATGAATACATTTCGGGTCTCCTCGGCAAAACTTATTTTCACGTCCAATGCGTATAGTGCCTTCGTTCATAACAGTTATTTGCAGGTGTGGGTGGAGGCAGGGCTTGTCGGGTTTGCGGCGCTGCTGGCATTTGTTTGGAAATTTGTCCAATGCACGCGCCGGACATGGGCCATGACCATGCTTTTTAATGAGCGGTTGATCTTTTTGGGGCTCACCTGGGGGCTGGCGGCGTTCCTTATTGATAATTTATACAGTTTCACCCTGCTTAAGCCGAACATCGGGCTTTTCTTCTGGGCGCATCTTGGCGCCTGGGTCGCGTATGCCAGAATGATATATTTGAAACAGAAGAAGCAGAGCCGGCACGACAAGCCGGCGCCGCAGATGCGCTGGCCGCTCTTGGCCGGAATGGTGATCGCCGGAGTGTTATGTTTCTTTACCGGCAGGCTGACGCTCGCGATGTGGGATGCCCATCAGGCCATGCAGATCACGCGCCTTGAGCGGATGCAGCAGTCGCTCGATCTTTTTAATACAGCCGAGGAACTTGATCCCTGGGACGGTAAGATCCCCGGTTATTTGGGAAACCGCTATATCCAGATTTATCGGGTAACGGGAAAGCCAAAGTTTCTGGAGCTGGCGCAGGCCGAGTTTGAAGAAGGCGTGCGGCGTTCGCCGAACGTGTACGATAACTATTTTCTTTTGTCGCGCGTGTGCCGTGCCCGGGGGAACGGGGATTGTTTTACGCGCGCGGATGCGATGGCCAGCCGCCTGTTCCCGTTCGAGTACCATAATGCCGTTGCCGAAGAGGCTCGGGTGGCACAAGCGGCAGCTGTTAAAAAGCCGTAATGTTCTCGTTCCTTGCGCTTGACATACCATAGGGGGGTATGGTATAGTTGACCCAGGATAAAAGGAGAGGTATGATGGTTACACCTAAAACAACACATGCCGGACAGCTGGCGTATTTAAAGAAGATCGAAGGCCAGGTCCGGGGCTTGCAGAAGATGATCGAGGAAGAGCGGTACTGCGTCGATATTTTGACCCAGGTTACGTCGGTCGTTGGGGCGTTGACGCGCGTTCAGAATGAGATTTTTAAAAAGCATCTCGAGAGCTGTGTGGGCGGGGCATTGAAAAGTGGATCCGAGCGGGAAGTCCGGGATAAGATCGAAGAAGTGGTTGGCCTGATCGCGCGGTTCAGAAAAGGGTAAAACACATACAAAGGAGCGGTTATGAAGAAGGCTGTTGTTGTGATCGGAGTTGTGGCCATGATGGTTTGCGGGGTGTTTTATTTGAACAGGGCTTCCTTTGCGTCAGATGAATCGGCGCCGGTCGCGATGAAGACGATTTATACATGCCCCATGCATCCTGAAGTCGTGTCGGATGTGCCCGGAAAGTGCCCGAAGTGCGGCATGGATCTTGAGGCTAAACAGGTTCCGGATTATGGTGTGCAGGTCAATACTGAAGCGGCTCCTGTGGTTAATGGAACGGCAGGAGTTGGTCAATAACAGGAGTTGTATGAAGAGATCGGTTTTTTTTCTGATAGCGGTGGTGGTTTTTTGTTCAGGCGGGGCTCTTGTGATGAGCCCTTCCTGGGCAAACGAGCACGCGCATGAGCACGGGAAAGCGGTGTATACCTGCCCCATGCATCCGTCGTATACGTCCGACAGGCCCGGAAGTTGCCCTATTTGCGGCATGAATCTTGTGAAGAAGGAAAGCGTGGATGGCCCGGCGTCGAAGGGCGTCATGATCGATCTTGAGAAGCAGAAGCTTGTCAATATCCGAAAAGAGGCTGTTGGCAAAAAGCCTTTATCGCTTGAGATCCGTGCGTCGGGGCGCGTGGCGTATGACCCTGAATTGTACGCGGCGCAGATCGAATATATTGCGGCGCTCAAGTCGTATAAGATCGTGAAGTCCGAGAGCGTCCGGATCCCTTCCCAGGCGACTCGTGATTTTGAAGCGGCAAAGAGGAAGCTGCGTTTTGCCGGCATGTCGGATGAGGATATTGAGGGCGTCGGCACGCGGCGTTTACCGGAGAACGGGCTTTTGGCCGGAGACACGCTCGATACGGTTTGGGTATATGCGCTGGTGTATGAAAATGAGATGGCGCTGGTCAAGGTCGGGCAAAAAGTTGCGCTGGAAAGTGTGGCTTTTCCCGGAGAGGCTTTTGATGGTGTTGTCGCCGGGATTTCACCGGTTGTTGATCCGCAGGCGCACGGGGTCAGGGTGCGTATTCGTGTCGTGTCCGAGGAGAAGAAGCTTCGCCCGGAGATGATCGTGACGGCGAGGATCATTGTGGATCTTGGGTTTAAGTTGGCTGTTCCGGCGCAGGCGGTACTCGATTCCGGGACGCGCAAGATTGTGTATATAGTTGAGAATGATGTGCAGTTCGTGGCGCGGGATGTCGAGGTCGGCCGTAAAGCGGTGGTGCTTAAAACCGCGGCACAGGGGGAGTATTACGAAGTTCTTTCCGGGCTGCGTGAGGGTGAGGCTGTTGTTTCTGACGGCAATTTTCTGGTGGATGCCGAGAGTCGGCTTAAGTCCGCGTTTTAGTTTGCAGGGCTGGAGGGTTAAATGATCGACAAGATAATTGAATTCTCAGCCCGCAATAAATTCCTTGTTCTTATTCTGGTTTTTATCGCCTGTATCGGCGCAGTGGCGTCGATCCGCAATATACCACTCGATGCGATCCCCGACCTTTCTGATACGCAGGTCATTGTCTATTCCCGCTGGGACCGCTCCCCGGATATTATTGAAGACCAGGTCACATATCCCATCGTGACCGCCATGCTTGGCGCGCCGAATGTCAAAGCCGTGCGCGGGTTTTCGGATTTTGGGTATTCGTTCATTTATATTATTTTCAAGGACGGGACAGACCCGTATTGGGCGCGCAGCCGGACGCTCGAATATTTGAACAAGGTGACCTCCCGTTTGCCGGAGGGGGTGCGGACCGAACTTGGGCCAGATGCGACATCCGTCGGATGGGTGTATCAGTATGCGCTGGTGGATAAAACAGGCAAGAATGACCTGGCGCAACTGCGTTCATTTCAGGATTGGTATTTAAGGTATTGGTTGCAGTCGGTGCCGGGGGTGGCGGAGGTGGCGTCCGTCGGTGGATTTCAGAAGCAATATCAGGTGAATGTGGATCCGGTGGCGCTTTCGGCGTATGGCGTTTCGATCAATAAAGTGGTCGATGCGGTGCGCGCGAGCAATAACGATACGGGTGGCCGCCTGGTGGAATTTTCCGGCACGGAATTCATGGTGCGGGGCCGGGGGTATATTAAGTCGATCGAAGACATTGAGAATGTGTCTTTGGGGGTATCGCCAAAAGGGAACCCGGTTTTGGTCAAGCATGTGGCGCGTGTGGTCCTGGGGCCGGATATGCGCCGGGGTGTTGCGGACCTGGATGGCACCGGCGATACGGTGGGCGGCATTGTGCTTATGCGTTCAGGCGAAAATGCGCTGAATGTGATCGACCGCGTGAAGGCCAGGATCGAGGAAGTGAAAGCCTCGCTTCCGCCGGGAGTGGAGCTGGTCACAACCTATGACCGTTCGGATCTGATCAAACGCGCGATCGAAACGCTTCGCCATCAGCTGATCGAGGAAATGATCATTGTGGCGCTGGTGATCATGTTCTTCCTGTGGCACTTTCCGTCGGCAAGCGTGCCGATTGTCACCATTCCTATCGCGGTCCTCCTTAGCTTTATTCCCATGTTCTGGATGGGCCTGACGTCGAATATCATGTCACTCGCCGGGATCGCGATCTCGATCGGTGTCCTTGTGGATGGGGCCATCATCGAAGTCGAGAACGCGTACAAGAAGCTTCAGATCTGGGATGCGGGCGGGCGGAAAGAAGACCATCGGGAGGTGTTACTGCGGGCGCTTAAGGAAGTTGGCCCGTCGGTATTCTTTTCACTTCTTGTGATCGCCGTCGCGTTCTTTCCGGTATTTACACTGCTCGACCAGGAAGGCCGCCTGTTCAGGCCGCTCGCGTTCAGCAAGAATTTTGTCATGGCGATCGCCGCGATCCTGGCGCTGACACTCAATCCGGCGATGCGGATGCTGTTTACGCGCGTTGATCCGGTTCATTTTCAGCCGCGCTGGCTCGCCGGGATCTTGAATGGCTTGACTGTCGGGAAGTATCATGCCGAAGAAAACCATCCTGTGAGTAAACGCTTGTTTCGGATGTATGAGCCGGTGTGCCGCTGGGTGCTCAAGTGGCGCAAGCTGACGCTGGCACTTGCGCTGATGCTGGTGGCCGTGACGATCCCGGTATTTTTGCGCCTGGGTTCTGAATTCATGCCGCCCTTGAATGAAGGCACGATCCTCTATATGCCGACGACACTTCCGGGCCTTTCTGTGACAGCGGCGGAAAAGTTGCTTAAGACCATGGATCAGGTGATCAAAACGGTCCCTGAGGTTGAGCGCGTATTCGGCAAGGCCGGCCGCGCGGAAACCGCGACAGATCCGGCGCCGTTCTCGATGATGGAGACAACGATCGTGCTTAAGCCTCAGGCAGAATGGCGCAAAGGCCAAACCTGGGAAGGGATCGTGAAAGAGCTGGATGCCAAAATGCAGTTTCCGGGCGTATCCAATGCCTGGACCATGCCGATCAAGGCGCGTATTGATATGCTTTCGACGGGCGTGCGTACGCCGGTGGGGATCAAGGTGTCAGGAAGGGACCTGGCGGAGGTCGAGCGCATCGGGATCGCGATTGAAAATATTGTGAAAAAGATCAAGGGCACGCGCAGTGCGTATGCCGAGCGCACGGCCGGCGGATATTTTCTGGATTTTGTCATCAACCGGGAAGCGATCGCGCGCTACGGGCTTACGATCCGTGATGTCGAAGATGTGATCACGTCGGCGATCGGCGGCGAGACGGTCACGACGACCGTGGAGGGGCCGGAGCGTTACAGCGTGAATGTGCGCTATGCCCGTGAACTCAGGGACGATGTGGATACGTTAAAACGCGTGCTTGTCGCCACGCCTTCGGGCACGCAGATCCCGCTCGGGCAATTGGCTGAGCTCAAGTTTGTCCAGGGGCCGGCCATGATCCGTAACGAGAACGGGCTTCCGTCGGGATATGTGTATGTTGATATTGCGGATCGGGATGTGGGCAGTTATGTCGAGGAAGCGCGCCGCGCGGTGGCTCAGGAGCTTAAACCTACGCCTGGGTATTCGATCCAGTGGAGCGGGCAGTTCGAGAATATGCTGCGTGTGAAAGAACGGCTGAAGGCGGTTATTCCGGTCACGCTGTTCCTTATTTTCATGCTCTTGTTCATGAATACGCGCTCGCCGGTAAAGGCCGGGATCGTGATGCTGGCGGTGCCGTTTTCGCTCGTTGGCGCGGTATGGTTTTTGTATTTTCTGGGCTATAACATGTCGATCGCGGTGTGGGTGGGCATGATCGCGCTCATGGGGCTCGACGCCGAGACGGGCGTCTTTATGCTGCTTTTCCTTGACCTGGCGTATGAGGAAGCGGTCGTGGCCGGCAGGATGAAGACCGACGATGATCTTAAGGAAGCCATTGTCCATGGCGCCGTCAAGCGCATCCGGCCCAAGCTTATGACCGTGGCCGCGATGTTCATGGGCCTGGTTCCGATCATGTGGTCTCTTGGCGCCGGAGCCGATGTGATGAAGCGTATTGCCGCGCCTATGATCGGCGGCATCTTTTCAAGTTTTGTCCTCGAACTGCTCGTGTATCCGGTTATTTATTTTATCTGGAAGCGCGCCTGCCATGCCAAAGACCTCGGACGTTAATGCGGTGGCCTGCGTACATGTTTAGCGCCGCGAGAGAAGTACAACCCTTGAATACGGCTGCGGAGCCTATCCGTTCGCGGCAAATTTCGCCGTGTCCTTCGGTTTAACGCTTCGCTTTCGGCA
>JADFWS010000038.1 GCA_015234065.1 Candidatus Omnitrophota bacterium | reverse complement strand
GAAAACCAGGCTCACCTTTCATCGGATCGCCCACCATCCAAACAACCCAGGGTTTTACAGCCGGCGTCTTCTGCAAGAACAAACGCCGGACGCAATCCGAGGCGTTCCACTGCCATACGAAAAAGAACATATCCGGCCAGAACATGCGCCAGAACTTTCAGATAAATAAGTGTCAGCGGATGCTGCGCAATAAAATAGAATGGCAAAAGAAGAAAAGAAATATACTCCGCATGGTTAGAAAAGAAATTGATACCCCAGATCGACGGAGTCATGGTCCCGCGGCTTAATCCCCACATGGCCTGGTTATAGATCGCAAGATCCCAGTCATAATATCCGAAACAGAAATATTTAACTGTCAGGGTAACGGCCCAGAACATCAACACAAACACAAAGAACGGCAGGACAAACTTTTCCAAATCCTGGTCCCGCATATTATCTCTCCCCCGGCACGGACAATTCTTCTATCGCCTTAAGAAAAGCGGCACAGCTGGCTTGCCATCCATATTGTTCCGCCAGTTTCCTGCCCTGATCTTTTAATTGTTTAAGCCGTATCGGATCATTAATCAGGATCTTTAAATGCTCCGCGAGCCCTTCCCAGTCGTCTACCATAGAAAGAAGGCCGTTCTCGTCATGAGTCACAATATTTGCCGCAGTCGTCGCTACAAGTGCACATTTGCACCCCAACGCCTGTAGCAAAAGCGGACTTAAGCCTTCGGAGCGTGACGCCATCAAGAAAATATCCGCTTCAACTAAAAGATCCCTTAACGCGCCCCGCTCAAGAAATCCAAAATGTTTAGATGGAAAACCAGGCTCACCTTTCATCGGATCGCCCACCATCCAAACAACCCAGGGTTTTACAGCCGGCGTCTTCTGCAAGGCATCCAACGCCTTAAGCGCAATATCCAGGCCCTTGCGATGATCAAAACGCACGAAGAGCACGATCACAACCGAATCCTTCAAAGCCTCCCCCCGGGATACAAGCCCTGTAAATGCATTTTTTGCAAAGAAAGACATATCATCGCCGTTATTCACTGTGATCATGGGAGCAGGACAGAATTTCTTGAGTTTCTGCGCCAATGTCGCTGAACATGCGATCACCGGGACTTTACACACGCCGATGGCCCAATGATAGAAAACCCGCGTCAACGCCTTCAACATCAAGGACCTGTAATACGACTCATCATAATCACGCGCCAGGTAAATAACCTTTGCCGCATTCCTCACATGCGCGAATGCGGCCATGACCACAAGATCAACCAAAACAACATCCTCTTCAAACGCCTTAAAAACAGTGAACAGGATCGTCCCGACGGGCCAGGCCCAGGGGATCCTCTTGATCTGAATGCGGGGATCATAACGAAAAGACGTGCTTATTTCATTCGTATAATACGTAACCTGATGGCCCTTTGATATCAAAAATTCCGCATATCCGAGCGATGAACGGTCAGAACCTCGATTGCGGATCGAATGGCGGACAAAACAGATATTCATAGGCGATGCTCCAACAGGTCGTCAAATATCTTTTCATACGCCGCAACGCCATTCTTCCGTGTCAAACAACGCCCTTTCTCCAAAGATGCCTCAGACATCTTCTTTGACATTTGCGCATCAAACAAAATAGCCTTTAATCCCAACGCCAGAGCTTTGGGATCAGGCTCAATGACATATCCATTGACCCCATGCTCCACAAGGTCTGATACCGAATCATTATACTTTGTCGTCACAACGGGCTTGCCCAGATACACAGCCTCAAGGACAACATTCGGACATCCTTCAAAAAGAGACGTCATCAGAAAAACATCGGCTTTTTGCAGGAACGCGTATGGATTCTTCTGAAAACCAGGAAAGAAAACTTTATGCGAAATCCCGAGATCCATCGCCAGCTTCTTTAACTGTTCCAGCGACGGTCCATGCCCAAGTATCCACAAAGATACATCCTGATCCTCCACTGTCAAAAGCCTGAACGCTTCCAGTGCGAGCTCATATCTTTTTCTCGGCATCAAACGCCCGCTCATCAGGATCACCCGTTTCGTTCCCGGTGCACGGACAAGATCCACGGGCGTTTCTTGAAGACATGCTTGAATATGCCCCTCATCAACAAAATTAAGGATCACCCGATGTCGCAACGGATTTCTCAGGTCAAGAGAACGTTGAAAATCATTCAGGACCGCTTGCGATGGTGCGATCACCATATCCGCAAAGAAATACAGCCAGCGATGGCTGGCCCATTCCGACGCATCAAAACCATCTTCTTTTGCCTTTTCGGTCAGCATATTCGTCAACCTCATGACCGCCCGAGCAGGAATAACAAGAAACACACAGGCTAAAAGCGCCAACAAACCTGTATTTTTCGATGTGCTGATGATCAGCTGAGGGCGGTTATCCTTGAATATCCGAAGAAGGGCCCACAACACATGGAAGCGGTTGAACCTGCGTGACCGCACACTTTGAAGGTCATGCACCGGAATGCCCGGTGGAACAAGGTGCGCGTAATCGCCGGAACACTCGCATAAAAGAAGATGCCCCTCAAAACGCGCATGATCCATGTGTTGAAGGACGCTGAGCATGATCCGCTCGGCTCCACCACCGTTCAGGGAATATAAGAAAAAGAAAACTTTCTTTCTGTTTTGCACTCGGGGCAAATGTTCGTTGGGTATCGTCATTGCCACAGTCCAGGGATAGCGTCAATAATATCCGTTGCGATCATTGCCATTTTGGATGCGTGGCGTACCGCATGGTCTCCCGCTTTCCCGTGCAAATACACGCCCCACTTTGCGGCTTCAAACGGCGGCAAACCCTGGGCAAGAAATGCTCCGATCATGCCTGATAAAACATCGCCAGCTCCAGCGGTCGCCATACCGGCATTCCCGGTCGTATTCACATAAACCTTGCCATCCGGCGATGCCACCACTGTGCCTGCCCCTTTTAAGACTAAAATAACATGATGCTGCACCGCAAATTCCAACGCTGCCGCTTTACGTTCTTTATCCGTGTGCGGACTTTTTCCGGAAAGGCGCAAAAATTCTCCCGGATGCGGGGTAAACACCCGCCGCGGCTCACCCGAAAAACGCACAACAGGACTCAGATTATTCAGTGCATCCGCGTCAACAACGACCGGCCCCTGAAAACGGGAAATAAGTTTGACTACAAATGCTTTTATCCCCGGCGAAACCCCCAGGCCAGGCCCGATCACAAGCGCGCCGTATTTTGATGCCCTCCGAAGGATTTCCTCCGAGGATGACACAGCAAAAAACCCCGTCCGTGTTGCCGCAACAGGCCATGTCATCACAACCGGAGTGATCTTTTTCTGAAGAATTCCGTTAAGCGACTTCGGCACCGCGGCTGTCACAAGCCCGGCACCACTGCGCATCGCAGCGAGCGATACCAACGCTGAGGCTCCAAGCATGCCCGGCGACCCTGCCACCACAAGAACATGGCCAAAATCGTTCTTGTGCGCTTTTCTGTTACGCCTCAACAACGGCCTGGGCAACCGCATAGTATTTTGAGTGGGAGATGGAAAGATGGATCCTGCCTTTGATCGTATGCCCGTTCACAGAACAGACCGGTTTCCCGTCGGGATCATTCGTGACTGTCATATCCTTCCAGGTGATCGACTTATCGCCAAGCGCCTTATACACCGCTTCCTTGGCCGCAAAACGGCCCGCATAATGAGGATACGGGATGGTATGCTTCTGGGCATACGCGATTTCCGCATCATTAAAGACCCGTTGTAGGAACCGCGCACCCCACTGCTCTACCGAACGACGAATACGCTGAATTTCAATAATATCAACACCTGTCCCAATGATCATGCGCTCCTCGCGATCTTGCGCATTTCACGCACCGCATTCTTAAGGCCGACATCCAGCGCCCGGGAAATGATCGAATGGCCAATATTCAATTCATGCATGCCTGGGATCTGCGCGATCGGCAGGGTATTATCATATTTAAGCCCATGTCCCGCATTGACCGTAAGGCCCAATGAACGGGCATAGGCACTCATCCCAACAAGCTTTTTTAGCTCTTTAACACGCGCTGCCGACGTTAAAGCCTTGGCATACATTCCTGTATGAAATTCAATGGTCTCGACACCCAGCGCCACCGTACGATCGACCTGCGCTTTATCTGGGTCAATAAAAAGGCTTATGTCGATCTTTTGGCAGGCGATCTTCGCACAGGCATCTTTCAGTTTCTTAAAATTCCGGACAACATCCAACCCACCTTCCGTTGTTAATTCCTGACGGCGCTCTGGAACAAGCGTCACCTGATCAGGTTTAACACGGCACGCGATATCCACGATCTCGGGATGGATCGCCATTTCAAGGTTAAAACGAATGCGCAGGAATCTTTTGAGGCGGGCAACATCATGGTCCTGAATATGACGGCGATCTTCACGCAGGTGCGCCACAATAGAATCTGCGCCGGCTTTTTCACAGGCCAACGCCGCGGCCACAGGATCCGGAGAAAGCTCCCGGCGCTGCTGACGCAGTGTCGCCACATGGTCGATATTGACACCCAACAGGGCCATAGAAAACCTACTTCTTTAGAAGCTCACCGTTGACATAGATCCATGTCATCACCGCAAGCCCGAGGGCAATGATTTTCAGCGATAAATTATGAAGGAATATTCTTTTGAGCATGGGGTCCTGAATGTGTAAAAAGCAAATCCTTAAGCACCGCCTGTAAACGCTCCGGCCCAGTGATCGGAATAAACTTTCCGTCGCAGGCAACCGAGATCTCGCCGGTCTCTTCCGATACCATGAGGACCACCGCATCCGTTTGTTCGGTAAGCCCGAGCGCCGCCCTGTGGCGCGTCCCGATGATCTTACTTAAGCTCTGATTTTCAGATAACGGAAAAAGGCATGCGGCCGCCAGGATCCTCTGCCCACGGATCACAAGCCCGCCGTCATGCATGGGCGAATCATGGCGGAAAATCGTTTGCACGATCTCGGAAGATACAAGCCCGTCGATCGGGATGCCGCTATCAATATAGGTCTTCAACTTTGCCTCACGCTCGATCGCGATCAGGCAGCCCGTCTTTTGTTCAGATAATTTAGCTGCAGCCTGCCCTAACTCGTCAATGATCGCAACAACTTCAGATTCCTCGAGGAAGATATTGAATAAATGCCCCTGGCCCAACCGTGCCAAGCCCTGGCGTAATTCCTGCTGGAACAGGATCACGATCGCAATAATCCAGATCGCAAAGAATTTTGTCAGTAACCAGTTGAGGCTGTCAAACCCAAGAAGCTGCGTGATCAGAAAAAGAATAACAAGATAGGTGATCCCTTTAAGGACCTGAAATGCGCGCGTCCCCTGAAAAAACACCAAAATGCGATAAAAAACAAACCATAATAAAAAGATCTCACAAAAAGGTTTAAGCGTCGACCAGAAAAGGAAATTCATCATGATTATTCCGCCGCTAAAACAGCATCTGACATTAATGCGACCTGCTTCATTGCGCGCACATCATGAACACGGATAATATGCGCGCCACCCTGTATCGCCAGTGTTACACTTGCCGCCGTACCCTGCAGCCTCTGAGCTGCTTCAACCCCGAGGGTCTTCCCGATGAACGACTTGCGCGAAACACCCGCCAAAACCGGAAGCCCCAACCCTTTAAACGCGCTCAAATGCTTCAGTAAAGATAAATTCTGTCCGACAGTCTTGGCAAATCCGAATCCTGGGTCTACGACGATACTTTCTTTCTTTATACCGGTTTTCAGGCACTTTTCAACTGATTTCTGAAGTGCTTGCAGAATGTCCTGCGTTATATTCCTGTAACGTGTTTTAGCCTGCATCGTCGACGGATTCCCGCGCATATGCATAAGAATAATACCCGCATCATACGTTCGGACGACCTTCAACATGGCCCCGGATACCGGCGTCCCCTGAATAACATTCACTATAGACGCGCCAGCCTCAAGCGCGGCTTCAGCCACTTCAGGCTTATACGTATCAACCGCGACCGGGACAGCGCCATCTTTTACGAGCGCGCGGATCACCGGAGCAACGCGCGCGATCTCTTCCTGGACGGACACCGCACATGAACCTGGACGGGTCGATTCCCCGCCAACGTCGATAATATCCGCGCCATCACGGATCATGCGCCGCGCTGCGCCAAGCGCACGGGCAAGCGCCCTTTTCCCTCCGGTCAAATGCCCGTCGCCGCTGAACGAATCCGGGGTCATATTCAGGATCCCCATCACGCAGGTCCGCGATGACAGATCAATCCTGAACCCCCGGCAGATAAATATCACAGCCCCGCCGCCCCCACTTTCAAAGGAATACTTAAAAGCACCCGGGCTTCTTCGATATCGATGACTTCTTTTTCAATAAGCCTGTTCGCGATCAAATCCAGCTTGTCGCGATTCTCAACAATGATCTTCTTCGCACGGGCATACGCGGCATCAACAAGCTTTTTAACCTCTTCATCAATGTGCTTCGCCGTGTCCGCGCTGTAATCCTTGTCGTCAAAAAGGTCGCGCCCCAAGAACGACGGCTGAGCGCCACCCCGTCCGAAGGCACGTTTTCCGAGCCCATCCGACATGCCGAACGCGCATACCATGCTTTTGGCAAGTTCAGCGACTTTTTCCAGGTCATTAGAAACGCCTGTCGTCGTATCATTCATATACGTCTCTTCTCCGACAAGCCCGCCCAAAAGAACCGTCATCTGCCCGAACAATTCTTTTTTCGTGTAATAATGCTTATCTTCCGTCGGAGGCGTTAATGTATACCCACCCGCCATGCCACGCGGAACAATCGACACCTTTGTAAATGTATTCACCTCATCCATAAAAAGGCTGAGCAAAGCATGCCCGGCCTCATGATACGCGGTCATTTCCTTCTCATTCTTCGACGTGGTACGCGACTTCTTTTCGGGCCCCATGGTCACGCGCTCAACAGCCGCCAAAAACTCGCTCATCTCGACCGATTCTTTCCCATGACGCGCGGCCAAAAGCGCCGCTTCATTACAGACATTCGCCAGATCCGCACCCGAGAAATAAACTGTCTGACGGGCGATGCGCGTAATATCCACATCCGTCCCCATCTTGATATTCTTCGTATGGACTTTGAGGATCCCTTCACGCCCGAGAATATCCGGAAGCCCGACCACAACCCGCCGGTCAAAACGGCCCGGGCGTAACAGCGCTGGATCAAGCGTATCAGGACGATTCGTCGCAGCCATGACGATCAGGCCGCTCGGCCCGTTAAACCCGTCCATTTCAACGAGAAGAGCATTTAACGTTTGTTCACGCTCATCATTACCGCCACCGATACCCGCAAAACGCTGACGGCCGACCGCGTCGATCTCATCAATAAAAATAATGCATCCCTTACCCGAAGCCTTGGATGCGTTGCGCGCCTGATCAAAAAGATCGCGTACGCGCGAAGCTCCAACACCGACGAACATCTCCACAAAGTCAGAACCACTGAGCGAAAAGAACGGCACATCCGCTTCTCCAGCAACAGCCTTGGCCAAAAGCGTCTTTCCCGTACCAGGAGGCCCGACAAGAAGAACCCCCTTGGGGATCTTCCCGCCCAGGCGCTCAAATTTCTTTGGCTCTTTTAAAAACTCAATGATCTCCTGTAATTCTTCTTTGGCCTCATCAACACCGGCAACATCCGCAAATGTGATCTTATTCTGCCCTTTATCCGTTACCTTCGCGCGTGATTTTCCGAACGACCACACCTTATTACCCATTTCGGCGCCTCGACGCCCTATGAACCAAAAAAACAGGATAATAAGCAGGACCGGTGCAAAATTAAGAAACACCTGGCTCCAGAACACCTCGGCCGGCTGAACTGAAAAGTCACTTACATTCTCGCGCAAAACCGCCATCAAGTCTTTATCATCCGACGGGATATTCAAACGAAAGTCCGTCCCGTCTTTAAGCGTCCCGCGGATCACCCGTTCCGGCCCCTCGCTCAACGATACTTTTTTGATCTTTCCGGTCTTGGCATTATCCTTGAGCAAAGAATAGAATTCGCTATACGTCAGCTTCTTGCCGTCTTTCATGCTGTAATTGGACGTCGGCTGACTGACAAGAATGACAAAAGCCACGGCTAAAAAAGCCCATATGACCCACACGCCATTCCCGTTATTTTTCCCGTTCTTCTGCCGGCGAAAAGGCTCTTTCGGCGGGACTTTCTTGACCGGCGATGGATCCGCCATACACAACTCCCTTGTTATTAATACGATTGTTCAAAATCCTGTTTGCCGCGCCCATCAAACCCTTTGCGTTTTACCCTGACCCCGTCCTGATATGTGTCGATATACGCAAGGTTCCCGTTCTCCAGATAAATACGAACATCACTATCAGGCTTGCCGTTACGATAATTCTCCTCACTCATGAGCTGGCCCTTTTCATAAAAACTCTTGGAAGGCCCTGCCTGGATCCCGTTCACCACCTCGGACACTTTCTTAATATTCCCGTTCGGGTAATACTCCCGCATCTGTCCGTTTTGCTTACCCTTATCATACGTTACCTCGATCCACAGCGTACCGTCTTCCTTGTACTCACGCGCCAGGCCCTGCTTGTCCCCGTCTTTATACGCCCATTCGAGCATGACCTTTCCCGTCGGATAATATTCTTTTGACGCCCCGCCCTTAACACCTTCTTTGTAATAAATCTCGCTCTTAAGATGCCCCGTATCAAAATATTCTTTGACAAGACCGTGATACTGATTTGCTTTATATTCAGCTTCAAGCATCAAGACCCCGGTACGGGAATATTTCTTGCCTGGCCCGTTGATCTCGCCGTCCTTAAACGTCAACACCCATTCCGGCTGCCCATTATCATGGAATATTTTTGAAACGCCTTCTTTCTGCCCGTGCTCATAATTCCAGATGGCATAGAGCGTGCCGCTCTCGGTATACTCACGCGCCTCGCCGTTCAACTCATTGTCCCGATAATAAACAACACTGGTGAGCGACCCCATCTGGTTATACTCACGGCTCTCCCCGTTTAACTGCCCGTTCAAGAATTCAAGGTCATACTTGGGGCGCCCATCATCATAAAAATATTTACATTTCCCCTCTAGATTATCGAAGCGGTAACTTTCGGAACTTTTCAAATTCCCGTTCTCATAATACTCTTTGCTCACCCCGTGCTGAAGCCCGTTCACAAAGTTCTGCTCCAGAAAAACATTGCCGTTCTCATAGTACGATTTGTACGGTCCTTCGAGGCGGCCATCTACATAAGAACCGACAGATAAAAGTTTTCCATCCTGATAATGCTGACGGAAAGAACCATTCAACTTATTATTCTTATAAGTTTTTTCAGCCTTTAATTGTCCGTCGTCATAATACTCTTTCTGAAGGCCATCAGGGAACTCCTGGGCCAAAACCGGAAGAGCGATCAAGACAATACATAAAGTGGCAAGGAAGCGCTTGAACATAGATTGGTCTATTGTAACTATTAATTCTTAATATCTCAAGAAAGAGATTTAAGAAAAAATACTAATATATTGCCGGATTTTTGCACGATAACCCCATGCGGCAGAGCGACATCCCCTTTTTTAAAAGAAGCTCCCGCCAGCCGTTCCATATCCTTCACATGAGACAAGGTCAACGCCTGTGTATCCCCTTGAACAGCCTCGACCGCGCCCCGCAGGACCATCCGGCGCAATGCCTGCGGCCGTTTTGCCCACTGAGTTAGATCCAGATGAACCCGCCCGCCCTTCATGCGGCAAACGCTCATCATGGCCGCCGCGGCTTCTTTCTCCAGGAATTCATAATCGCAACCCACTGTATCTGCCAGCGCCGCCAACTGATGAAGCCCATCCGCACCAAACGACTTTTTCAAATAGGGCACAAGCCCATGTCGGATCTTATTCCGTGTAAACGCTGTATTTGCATTTGTTGGATCATTGCGCCAGGAAACGCGGAGGCATTTTAAATACGCCTCGACATCACGCCGTGAGACGGCAAGCATGGGCCGAATAAATGTCACTCCCCGAATAATGCGCTGTGGCAAGATACCCCGCAGGCCCGAAAGCCCTGTCCCGCGAAGGATGCGCATCAACACCGTCTCAATAAGGTCATCTTGGGTGTGCGCCAAAACCACCGCGTCGATCCGTAATGCCCGTGCCGTGCGAATAAAGAACTCTTGCCGTTTCTCCCGGGCAAAAGCCTCCAGAGACCCTGACCGCGGCGGCGCGTCCTGATTCCTCTCGGAAATAAAAGGCACTTCGAGCGTTGCCGCAACTTTTTTAACAAACAGCATGTCGTTGGAAGAATTCGGACGTAACGCATGGTCATAATGCGCCACAAAGAGGTCCGCCCCTAATTCAGAGCGAACAGCATGACAGGCATACAGCAACGCTAACGAATCCGCACCTCCGGAAACGCCCAGAAGCATCCGGCCGAAGCGTTGCTCGCGAAGCGCCGACAAAAGCACGCTCGGGAAAACGCCTTTACCACTGCGCCTGGAGCCCCCGCATTTCACGGCGGGATTCCTGGTAGGCTTTTCGGAGAATTTCAGCATATTTAAGATTCGGGGCCCTGAGCTTTAAACGGGCATACCCCTGACGGAGGATCTCAGCATTAACATTTGTCCCATCGGCAAGAAAAACATACGCGACCATTGCGCCCTGATCATTGCGATGCGCCACGTCAAATTCAAGGCGCACATTCTTTCCCTGAACGAGCGAACGCACAAAACGGATCGCTTCCACCTCCAGGGGCGTTGTCGGGTCTTCATCGCGGATAATAAATCCATGCTCGTCCCGCTTCACATCCTGGAACGCCGGCCGGCTGACTCCCTCGATCCCTTCGAGCAGGACTTTAACATCCCCCTCGAGCAGAAAAGAATCCGGCGAAATAACCTTCACAACGCGAATACTGGAATAGCGGGTAGACGCCTGCAACAGCGGGTTCAGGTCAGCGCCAAAACATACACTGCAGAAAAGAATTGAGAACAGGAAAAAAGCATTTTTTTTCATAATAAAAATCGTTCTGCCTTCCAGGCCACGACATTCCCGCCATGGCCTGGCGGCAGATCAAGAATGGTGGCGGCGACTGGATTTAAACCAGTGACAAATCGGGTATGAACCGATTGCTCTATCAGACTGAGCTACACCGCCAAAAGAGAGGCTGATTGTAATATGAAGAACGCGAAAATTCAAGTGTTTTTGACGGCGTTTCAGGAAGAGTTAATTCGAAAAGAATATAATTCCCAGAAGCACAAGAATAATGACAAACGATGCAATGTAAAAATCATTATACGCAAAGAAATCGCGCAGGCGCTCGTGCGATGTGTACGGGAATTTGACATTCTCAGCCTTGACGTCACCGGAATTCTTCAAGGAAAGGACATCCGCCCGCTTAAGGCGAAGGTACTGATCCGCAATGCGGTACGCCTGAAGGCGACGCCCTTCAATGAACTGCATCACCTTGCCCTCGGATATCCCGAGCAACTGGGATGCTTCTCTGACGGTCACGTACGGGCTATCGCTCATTTCACCATTCCTGATGCCGCCCAGTTGTCGATCTGAACCCGCTCAAACTTAAGCGTATCATTTTCATGAATCACCGGGATCTTTCCCGACCGGACAAGCTCAAGAATAACCCCCTCGTCGATCTCAAGATAACTTGCCAGCTCCCTGATATTCATCCAGGCGCCAACCTCGACCACTTCCATATGGCAGCCGCCCTGAAAAATCGCGCCTTCAACAATATTAAGCTTGGGTGTAAAGATATTCCCCTCGAGGATCGCGGTCGGCAGCAACGTCAGAAGCTTCGTGGCACGAACATTGCCCTTCACTCTTCCAGAAATAATGACATTATCTCCGTTAATATCCGCCTCAACATGCGCCTGCCCGCCAACACTCAAAGTCCCTTTTACGTCGAGGGTTCCGGAAAAATGCCCATTGATCTTAAGGTCCACCGGCTCCTTGAACGTCAATGTGCCGTGCATCTCAGCGTTGATCTCAATCGTTTTAAGGGTGTTCTCTGTCTTGGGGGTCTTCTTCTCGCCGAATGCCATGGAAAGCCTCATCGTGTGTTAGGGGATTTATCTCTTTTATAACAAATGCCGCTACTGAAGTCAATATAAGGTCAAAAAAGCTTTTGGTCAAATGTGCACGGCTGAACGTATCTGGTACGCAAAACCCGCCACCATGGCCGCATTATCCATGCAAAAAGCCAATGACGGAACATTCACCCGGACACCTTCTTTTTGCGCGCGTGCCAGCAACCGCTCCCGCAACACTGAATTCGCCGCCACTCCACCGCCGATCAAAAGTGTCTTGGCTTTCCTGGCACGGCAGACGTCAAATGCTTTCTCCACCAGCACATCAACAACCCCGTCCTGAAACGCGCGCGCCACTCGCGCCTTGGAGAAATCTTTATCCTGCCCGTGTTTTTGTGTGTAATACAAGACCGCGGTCTTGATCCCGCTGAAACTGAAATCAGGGGTTCCCGGTAACGTGGCACAGCCAAACTTGAGCGCGCCTTTTTCCACCGAACGCGCCAAGCGATCGATCACCGGCCCGCCGGGATAACCAAGGTCAAGAATTCGCGCCACTTTATCGTACGCCTCACCGGCGGCATCATCCCGCGTCTCACCGATCACGCGGAAAGAACGAAAATCCTTCAGATAAAACAGGCTCGAATGCCCGCCGGAAACAACAAGCCCTACCGCCGGCAACGAAAGGTTTTTAAATATCTTTTTCGGCGAAGGCGAACCCCGCTCGACCAGATAATTCGCATACAAATGCGCATGAATATGGTTCACCGGGATCAGCGGCTTTTTAAGGGCAAAACTGAGCGCATTGGCGAAAGATATCCCGACAAGAAGCGACCCGATAAGCCCGGGCTTTCCTGTCACGGCCACAGCATCAAGATCCGGTAAAGATACGCCGGCTGTCTTTAGGGCTTCAGCAACAACGATCTGAATATATTCCAGCTGGCGCCGGGACGCTATCTCGGGGATGATCCCGCCGAATTTTTGATGGTCTTTAAGGCTTGTAGCCACCACATTCGACAGAACCTCACAGCCGTCACGCACAATACTGGCGGACGTCTCGTCACAAGATGTTTCAATTCCGAGAATTATCATAAGCGCGGATATAGTCCGGGACCGTTACAAATTCATAACCCTGAAGAGAAAGCTTTTTCATTTGTTCGGCAATAATAAGAAGGGTCATGGCTCGATCATGTCCAATGACCAGGACAAATCCGTTCTCACGGGCGAGCTTTGTTGCTTCTGAAAACTGCGCTTCAATGGCTTTCCGTTCGTTTTTATTGTCCAGGAACACATCACGCTTGGTTGAGCGCATTTTAAGGCTGGCCGCAACGCGGGGCCCAACACTTTTTTGAGATGTCATACTATCCACGAAGAAAAGCCCACGGCGCTTGATCTCGGTGAGCGTCATAGTCATTAAAGCCTCATCTTCAGAGCCTTTGGACCCTGTATGATTATTGACGCCGTCCACCCCCTTCATTTCGTCGAGGATCTTGATCAGCGTAGACTTCGCCTCTGTTATCGGCATCTCGGTTGTCAGCACATACCCGGCATCAAACATTTCGTGATGATTGTACGGCTCGAGCGGCAGATGCAGCATGGGCGTTTGGCCTGCTTCTTTCGTACACGCCAAGACATCCAGCGAATACGCCAGGTGTGGCAGGATCGCAATAGCGACGGGCTTCGGAAAAGCCGCGATCTGACGGCAATGGGTTTTATTATATCCCCAATCATCAATCACGATCGCAATCTTACCGGAACCCTTCACCGGCGGCTTCACCGGCAGTTTTTTCACGATCGTCACGGGCGGCTTTTTAAGAGGCTTTGGCTGCCGGTTCCTGTTCTGGAAAATAAAATACCCGGTAATACACACGATCCCGGCCAAAACAAAACCAAGGATCATTGCCCAGGGAAACTGACCATTACTTTTTTGCGACACTTGGCCCTTCTTCCGTTTGAAGCCTTTTATAAACACGTATACCCTTGATCACATTGATCGCACTCTGGATCTGATTGTCGTCACCCATGCGTTTTTTGAGATCAGATTCTTTTTTGTGCTTCTCGAGCTCAACAGGATCTTTCACGCCTTCAAGCTCTAATTTGTCGAAGACATCCTGCGCTTCCTTGCTTTCTTTCTTTTTATTCTTTTTCAGGTCTTTCACGCCAGAACCGCCTTCAGCAAGCTCTTCCTCTTCAGGATAAATCCGCTCGATCACGATATCCGGCGTAATCCCGATCTCATGAATACAAACACCGGATGGTGTAAAATATTTGCTTGTTGTTAAGCGCAACCCTGACCCATCCGGCATAGGAATGACCGACTGGACAGACCCTTTACCGAATGACTTTGCACCAAGGGTTACGGCGCGTTTATTATCTTTCAACGCACCGGCCAGGATCTCACTGCCCGACGCGCTGCCTTCATTAATAAGCGCTACGATCGGCCATGCGCCAAATTCATTTGCCGCATTATGCGATATAGCGATGGAGTCCTGTTCCGGATGGCGCCCTTTCGTTGAAACGATCGTTTTTCCTTCAGGCAGGAACATTTCACTGATCTTGATCGCGACATTCAAAAGCCCGCCGGGATTATTGCGCAGGTCAAGGACCAGGGCCGTTGCGCCATCAGCTTTCAGTTTCAACAATGCCTTATGCATTTCTTCATACGAATTCTCGCGGAACTCGACTAAACGCACATACCCGATCCCGTCCTCAAGAATATGCGCGTCCTTGATATCCTGCACGTGGATGATCTCACGCGTGATCTCAACCTCATTCACCTTGAATTCCGCTTCACGCAAGATCGTGATGTGAACCTTGGTCCCTGGTGCACCGCGGAGCTTCTTGACCGCATCGCTCAGCTTCATATCACGCGTAAGCACCTTTTCGATCTTCACGATACGATCGCCCGGCTTAAGCCCCGCCTTCCAGGCCGGTGTATCCTCGATCGGCGTCACAACGGTCAATAGCCCGTCACGAATGGATATTTCAATCCCAAGCCCACCGAACTTTCCTTCGGTATCCGTCTTGAGGTCCTGATAATCATCCGGCGACAAAAACTGGCTATGCGGATCAAGCCCGCCGACCATGCCTTCGAGCGCTCCGTAAATAAGGTCTTTGGGTGTCTTTTCAACCACATATTCCGACTGGACCGTGCTCAGCGCATAACTGAACAGCTCAACCTGCGCATACAGGTCCTTATCTTCCGCCTTCACGGCATTCTTTGTATCTGCCGCATCCGCTTCATTAGCCATGGCCGATGTTACAGCGTCCTTACTTTCCGCACTTTCCGCGGATTTTGACGTCGCGGACAACGCAAAGTTCGCACACACAACAACCCCCGCGGCCAACACCAGCAATAAAATAAACTTCCTAAACATTCTGAATTCTCCTTGTCATGATCTCATTAAGCTTTTTAGGATTCACACGGATCTTCATTTTTTTCATCGCCTGGCCGACCAGGAATCCCATCGCGCTCGGCTTGCCACCCTTGATCTGATCGACCACGGACGGATTCTCACGGATCACCTCA
>JADFWS010000037.1 GCA_015234065.1 Candidatus Omnitrophota bacterium | reverse complement strand
ACTTTTTTATCCAGGACATCATGCCCCGAAGTCGCTTGCCGACCTCTTCGATCTGATGCTTATCCTGATCCTGACGCATTTTAGTAAAATTCACACGGCCCGTCTTATTCTCTTTCATCCATTCGCGGGCGAACTTGCCGCTCTGGATCTCTTTTAAGATCTTGCTCATTTCCTTCTTGGTTTTCTCATTCACAACACGCTTGCCGCGGGTATAATCCCCATATTCAGCCGTATCTGAAACGCGCTTACGCATACCCACGATACCTTCTTCATAAATAATATCCACAATGAGCTTAAGCTCATGCAAACACTCGAAATACGCCATCTCGGGTGCATAACCCGCCTCAACCAGCGTCTCAAAACCGGCTTTGACCAAAGCACTCGCGCCCCCACACAGAACCGCCTGCTCACCGAACAGATCAGTTTCCGTCTCTTCCTTAAAGGTGGTCTCAAATACACCGCCACGCGTCCCGCCCAAGCCCTTGGCATACGCCAACGCCTGCTTCAAGGCATTGCCCGACGCATCCTGATGGATCGCCACCAGACACGGCACGCCCTTACCCTCTTCATACTGACGACGCACAAATGAACCAGGCCCTTTCGGCGCGATCATCCACACGTCAATATCTGCCGGCGGCTTGATCTGCCCAAAATGCACATTAAATCCATGCGAAAATACCAAGGCCTTGCCAGGCTTCATATGACGGCGCAACTGCTTCTTATAAATCTCGGCCTGCAAATGATCCTGCGTCAGGATCATGATGATATCGGCCTTCTGCGCGGCCTTGCCCGCGTCCATGGGCTTGAACCCATCATCGATGGCTTTCTGATAGTTAGGCCCGCCTTCACGCTGGCCAATGATCACGTTCAGCCCGCTGTCGCGCAAATTAAGCGCCTGCCCGCGCCCCTGAATACCATACCCAATAATGGCAATGGTCTTATCTTTCAGCACATTCAAATCCGCATCTTTTTCGTAATAGATCTTAGGCATTTCAACTTCCCCTTGTTTTATACTGGCCTTGCCCTGCGTTTTCGCAGTATACAGGCCTTAGCAATTGTTCAAGTATATTTCAAGAACGCGATTCCGTCAATTTTAGATTTGAAATTAGCGCAGCATATCCATTAAACGATAACCCTCTTGATAGAGGTCATATGGTCGTTTGCGCGCCTGAGCGAGCGGAACAATATTGATCTTATTTTGAAGAACCCCAATGGCACTCCCGTAATTGCCTTTCAAAAGCTCCTCTACGGCAGCGACGCCAAGTTTGGTAGCCAAGGTCCTGTCGAGCGCACACGGGTTGCCACCGCGCTGAACATGCCCTAAGACCACAGACCGCGTTTCAAGGCCGGTCATATTATTGATCGTTTGCGCAAGCACTTCAGCTTTCACCACGCCTTCAGATACAACAATGATCCAGCTGATCTTTCCCTGTTTAGAACCTTTCACGATCCGGTCGCACATGACCTTGTAATCCGGCTTAATCTCCGGGATCAGCACATCTTCCGCGCCGGAACCTAGCGCCACTTCCATGGCAATATACCCGGAATGGTTACCCATCACTTCTACAATAAAAATACGCTCCATACTATGCGCGGTATCACGGATCTTGTCGATCGCATCGAGCGCAGTATTGATCGCCGTATTACATCCGATCGTCTGATCCGTGCCGTACAGGTCATTATCGATCGTTCCCGGAAGGCCAACCGTCGGGATGTCCCACTTCTCAAATAATGATGCGGCGCCGAGATAGGAACCATCACCGCCCACAACGACCAAAGCATCGATCTTGTGCTTTTTTAATGTCGCGACCGCCTTGGCCTGCCCCTTATCCGTACGGAACTCCGGCGAGCGCGCGGTCTTCAGGATCGTGCCGCCCCGTCCGATAATACCGGATACTGAACGGCGCGTAAGCTCGATCAGGTCATTCTCGATCAAACCCTGATAGCCGCGCATAATGCCCTCGACCTTGACCCCATACGATAACGCGCTGCGCACCACCGCGCGCACCGCCGCGTTCATCCCCGGGCCGTCTCCGCCGGAACATAAAACACCGATCTTTTTAATCGCCGTCTTTTTCATAGGATCAATACCTGTAATGATCTGCCTTATACGGGCCGTCGACCGGAATACCGATATACTTCGACTGCTTCGCCGTCAATTTTGTCAATTTAGCACCGACATTCTCAAGGTGCAACCGCGCCACCTCTTCATCCAAATGCTTCGGAAGGCGATACACGCCGACCTTGTACTCTTTCTGCCACAATTCGAGCTGTGCCAGCGTCTGGTTCGTGAACGAATTCGACATCACAAAGGACGGATGCCCTGTCGCGCAACCGAGGTTGACCAAACGGCCTTCGGCCAGAAGAATAATGCAATGCCCGTCGGGGAAAATATATTTATCCACCTGCGGCTTAATATTAATGCGTTTGATGCCTTTCATGGCAAAAAGATCGTAGACTGCGATCTCATTATCAAAATGCCCGATGTTGCACACGATCGAGGAGTCCCTCATGCTCTTCATGTGCTCAAGCGTAATAATATCGCAATTCCCGGTCGTCGTCACATACATGTTCGCCTCAGGCAGCGCATCTTCGATGGTCTTCACTTCAAACCCTTCCATCGACGCCTGCAGCGCACAGATCGGATCGATCTCGGTCACGATCACACGCGTGCCGTAAGACCGCAGGGAATGCGCACAGCCCTTACCCACATCGCCATACCCGCACACAACCGCCACTTTACCGGCCAGCATGACATCTGTCGCGCGCTTGATCCCGTCCGCCAGCGATTCACGGCAACCGTACAAATTATCAAACTTGGACTTGGTCACAGAATCGTTCACATTGAACGCCGGGAACAGCAATTTCTTGTCCTGCATCATCTGATACAAGCGATGGACACCCGTCGTTGTTTCCTCGGATACGCCCTTGATCTTCGGCGTGATCCCGTGCCACAGACGTGGCGTCTCTTTCAAAATAGCCTTCAAACAAAGAAAAAGCTCCCGCTCATCTTCACCGCCAGCCTTACGATTCAAAACCGCCGGATTCTTTTCCGCCTCAAGCCCAAGGTGCACCATCATCGTGGCATCGCCGCCGTCATCCACAATAAGATCCGGCCCTTTGCCGTCAGCCCAAACAAGCGCCTTCTTCGTGCACCACCAATATTCCTCGAGTGTTTCACCCTTCCAGGCAAACACCGGCACGCCAAAATCCGCGATCGCGGCCGCAGCCTGATCCTGCGTTGAGAAAATATTGCAGCTCGCCCAGCGCACATCCGCGCCCAGCGCCACCAGCGTCTTGATCAACACCGCGGTCTCGATCGTCATGTGTAAAGACCCCATGATACGCGCACCCTTAAGCGGTTTTTTTGTGCCATATTTCCGGCGCAAAGACATGAGCCCGGGCATTTCCTTTTCAGCCAGCGCGATCTGCTTGTGTCCGAGTTCTGCGAGCGAAATATCCTTAACCTTGTATTCCTTGGCAAGTGCCATAACAACTCCTTAATGAACAAATACCGGGATCCGAAGCCTTCTTCGCATCCCGGTATTTGAATGATTCGACTCTATTAAACTCCCGCGTCCTTCTTCAGCTTTGCCGCCACATCCGTCTTTTCCCAACGGAATGCCGCGTTCCCGAAATGCCCGTATGCCGCTGTCCGGCGGAACACCGGCTTACGCAGGTCCAGTGTCTTAATGATACCACCCGGTGTCAGGTCAAAGTTCTTGCGGATCAGTGCCACGATCTTCTCTTCGCTGATCTTACCCGTCCCGAATGTATCTACGAAAATACTGAGTGGTTCAGCCTTGCCAATAACATAACTGAGCTGGATCAGGCACTTGTTCGCGATACCGGCCGCAACCACGTTCTTCGTGATATAACGGGCCATGTACGCGGCTGAACGATCAACCTTGGTCGGATCCTTGCCTGAAAACGCGCCGCCGCCATGAGGAACAATCCCGCCGTATGTATCGACGATGATCTTGCGCCCCGTGACACCCGTGTCTGACTGCGGGCCGCCCACGACAAACTTGCCCGTCTGATTAATATAAAACTTGGTATTCTTGTCCATCAACTTGCCGACGATCGGCATGGCCACCACATCAATGATCTCCTGGCGCGCCTTTTCCGTGATCTTTTTACCAGTCTTATCAAGGATCTTTTCTGTATGCTGAGCCGCGATAACGACCGTGTCGATACGCTTCGGCTGGCCATCCACATATTCAACCGTGATCTGACTTTTGCAATCAGGCCCAAGATAATCCAGTTCTTTACTCTTACGAACATCTTCAATGCGCTTGACGATCGCATGCGCGAGCGTGATCGGCAATGGCATGAGCGATTTTGTCTCATCTGTCGCATACCCATACATGATCCCCTGGTCGCCGGCCCCGCCGGTATCAACACCCTGGGAAATATCCGGGGACTGACGGTTGATCGCGTTCAGGATCGCGCATGTCGACGCATCAAACCCGTACACCTGGTTCGTATAACCGATATCCGTCAATACGCCGCGCACCAGCTTGTGCACGTCCACATACGTTGTGGTCGTAATTTCACCACCGACGATCACAAGCCCGGCGCTGATAAACGTTTCGCACGCCACACGGCCTTTGGGATCATCTTTAAGGACAGCATCCAATACGGCGTCCGAAATCTGATCGCAAACCTTATCCGGATGCCCGTTACCAACTGACTCTGATGTAATGAAATAATTGCCTTTCACGTGTTCTCCCTTTCCTTGTGTGTTTGAATAGAAATTATCTTAAAAAGTGTTCTTTCGCTTCGTTATACGACTCAAAACTCCCGATATCATACCATTTCCCGGAAAATTTAAAACCATAAACTGGAGTTTGTTGATAGAGCCACTGGATATAGCCGCCGGTCGTGTCAACGCTTCTAGTCTCGTCGACAAAACGACGGATATGCCCTAGCGATGCCTTAGGGAAATAATACAAGCACATGGAGATCAAACTCGACTTCGGCGCCTTTGGCTTTTCTTCCAGCGAAACGATCTTGCCGGTACCGTCCGTTTCAATCACGCCGTATTTAGACGCACTGGCAATGTCGCGAATATCATATGCACCCACGGTCACCGCCGGAGCTTTTGACCTCGCCGAAATCATAAAATCCTTAATGCCTTCATTAAAAAGGTTGTCGCTTCCCGCCACGACCCAATCCGAAGCTTGCGATTCCTTTTCGAATACAAAAAGAAGGTCTCCGATCGCCCCCAAACGCTCTTCAGGCGTGCGAGTGCCATCATTGATCACGCGCAGTGGAAACGGCTTGTTCTGATGTGCGGCGCCCCATTGAGACAGCATCGCGGCAAACTTATCATTCGTGACAACGCAGACCTCTTCGATCCCGTCTATACCCGTAAATTTCTCAAAAATATGGTCGATGAGCGTGCGCCCGGCAACTTCTAAAAGCGCCTTGGGCGTATCTTTAATAAGCGGATACAACCTGGTACCATAACCACCGGCAAGAATAAGAACCTTCATAACAGGCCGCTCTCCTTAAATCTGAGAACCATACGCATAAAAATCCGGGACCAGGCGCTTCAGCTCCGCATTCATGAATTCATCGACTTCCTGCCCCGTGCTCAACCGAAGGGCGTGACGCGCCATTTCCTGCGCATCCTGATACCGGACACTCCTCATGGCACGCTTGATCGAAAAGATACTTGCCGGAGACATGCTGAACGAATCCACACCTAAACCCAAAAGAATGACCGCCAGCGTCGGGTCACTGGCCATTTCTCCGCATACACTCACCTTGATGCCCGCATCATGCGCCGCGCTGATCGTCCGGCGGATAAGCCGCAGGACCGCCGGATGGCCCGGCTCATAAAACTGCGCCATCTTCTCATTGGCACGATCAACAGCCAGCGTATACTGAATAAGGTCATTCGTTCCGATACTAAAAAAGCTGACTTCTTTCGCCAAAAGATCTGCGGTCATAGCCGCCGCCGGAACTTCGATCATGACACCCACCGGCATATTCTCATTAAAAGAAACCCCTTTATCACGCAAGCGTTGTTTCACGCCTTTTAATATCCCGTTCGCCGCGCGAAGCTCTCCCGGCCCCGCGATCATAGGGTACATCATGCCCACATTCCCGTGGGCCGATGCGCGCAGGATCGCACGGAGCTGGGTCTTGAAAATTTCCTGTTCTTCCAAACACAAGCGGATAGCGCGCGATCCGAGGAAAGGCATCATCTCCTTGGGAAGCTGCAAGCTCGACAAGAATTTATCTCCACCCAAATCAAGCGTCCGGATAATGACCGGATTCGGCTTCATTTCCTCCGCGATCTTGCGATACGCCTGGTACTGCTCCTCTTCCGAAGGCAGGTCCAGTCGGTTCATATAAAAAAATTCGGTGCGATAAAGCCCGATGCCTTCCGCGGCATATTTCTTAATACCCGTGAGCTCGCTGTACAACTCGAAATTCGCCATCAGATTGACCCGGCGCCCATCAGGTGTTTCCGCCGGAGAATCTTTCAGGTTCAAATTCGCCCCATCCACCTCTGCAAGCCTGACTTTTTCCTTGGAATACAATGACCGGGTCTCATCCGTCGGGTTTACGATCACGACACCCTTGCGGCCGTCGACGATCACAAAATCCTGATTACTGATACGCAGCGTCGCATCCTTTAAGCCGACCACCGCCGGAACGCCCAGCGACTTAGCAATGATCGCCGTATGCGCGGTCCTTCCGCCGATATCCGTCAAGAACCCCATGATCTTTTTGTTGTACATGCTGACCGCGTCAGACGGAGAAATATCATGGGCAATGATAACAAGATCAACCGCCAAATTTTCAAAATCATGCGTACGCGACTCGCCCATCAAATGCTTAAGAACACGGCGGCCGATATCCGCCACATCCGAAGACCGCTCCTTGATATATTCATCCTGAATATTCTCAAATATTTCGATATAACGCTTAAGAACCTCTGAAAATATATATTCCGCGCTTTTCTTCTCGGTCTTGATACGCCGGATCACTTCTTCAATGAGCATGCAGTCTTCAAGGACCAAAAGGTGGGCATCAAAGATCTGGGCATCCGTACTCCCGACTTCCGTCGCGATTTTGGCCCGGATATCTTCAATCTCGGATTTGGTATGAATGACCGCTTCCTCAAAACGCGCGATCTCGATCGGCGCCTCTTCATCAAGGATCAGCCGCTCAGGCACAATAAAGTCCTGACGATCCAAAAGAAATGCCGGGCCCATGGCAATGCCTGGGGCCGCCGGGATCCCTTTAAGAACGATCTCTTGCCTACTCTTCTTTGCCAAGGAACCCCTCCAGGTCCGACAGCGTTGCCTCTGCATCATTCCCGTCAGCGATCAATACCACTTCACAGCCATGATCTGCGCCAAGCATAAGGATGCCCATGATCGATTTCCCGTTCACTTCTTCGTCATTCTTACGCACCATGATAGTGGCGTCGAATTTATTGGCGATCTGCACGAACATCGCCGCCGGACGGGCATGCAGGCCCTGTTTACATTTTACGATCACTTTGCGTTCAATTTTTGGCATTTTCCCCTCACCGTTTGATCAGGCGATTCTTCTCGATGACCTTAATAAGAACCTGTGTCAGCTTCCCTGTATCATGCCGGACGTAATCCTTAACTCCGACAATATCATCCGCGTATACCTTATATCCCATATCCCGGATAACATCCGCATCCGCAGCAACAGGGAAAGAATTCTCCTGTTTATACCGGGCCAGCGCTTCTGGCGCATTGATCGCCGTCGAATTAACGACGACCGCATCCATGATCTCTTTGTGGGTGTGCTCAACGATCACCCGGACATGGTCTCCCGCTGTAAAACCTTCCGTCTCACCCATCTGGGTCATGACATTACACACATAGATCCTGAAAGCCGACGAAGCCGCGATCGCCTCCGGAACCCCTTTGATGATCAGATTCGGCAGCACACTCGTAAACAGGCTACCCGGCCCCATAATAATAACATCCGCGTCCCTGATCGCGTCCAGCGCCTCTGGCGTAGGCTCGACATCTTTGGGATTCAGGGTCAATTTCTCGATCCTGACCCCGGATCTCGGGATCCTGGCCTCCCCCTGCGTAACCTTGCCGTCTTTATATTTCGCGACGAGATGCACACTCTCGATCGTCGAAGGGACAACTTTTCCCCGGATCGCCAGAACCTTGCTCGTCAGCTCAACCGCCTGCTGAAAATCGCGGTTCGCGACCTCATAAAGAGCGGTCAAAAAAAGATTTCCGAAATTATGCCCCTTAAGCTCTGACTTCTCCGGGAAACGATACTGAAAAAGCTCACCCATGAGTGCCGGCGCATCGGCAAGCGCCACCAGGCAATTGCGAATATCGCCGGGAGCCACAATATCAAACTGCTCGCGCAACCTTCCCGACGAACCACCGCTATCCGCAACGGTCACGATAGCCGTAATGTTCCCCGTGTACTCTTTCAGCGCTAGAAGAAGCTGGGAAAGACCATGCCCCCCGCCGATCGCCACGATCTTTGGGCCTCTCTCGAGAAATCTTTTTTGATAGAGGATATTCACAAGATCCTGCTCGCGGCGCGGCAGGAATATTGTGATCAAAGACACTGTCATCTTCAGGATCCCCAAAACAATGAGAAGGATCCCGCAGAGGATAATGATAAAACCAAAAGCCCTGACAAAAGGATACGTGTTCGCAGCGAAATATGCGCCGAGTGCCACGACGCAGATCCCGAATAAGGTCGCAAGGATCCAACGCTTGATCTGGATCCCGGGATATAGCCACTTGAAGAGGTTGTTGGACATTGTCCGTTAGTTTATCTGCGCGTCTTCACGAGATACGAGTTCCAGGATATCTTTCCTGTCTTTCGCGCTCCTCAAACTCTCGCGGAAATACTTATCTTTCAATAAACGGGATACACGGGCAAGGGCTTTAAGATGCGGGCCGGCAGAATCCACCGGAGCCGCCAAAAGGAAAAATATATACGCAGGCTCTCCGTCGAGAGCGTCAAAATCGATGCCTTTTTTGCTGATCGCAAGGCCAGCAACGAGCTTGTCAACACAATCGGTCTTCCCATGCGGGATCGCGATCCCCTGTCCGATAGCCGTCGAACCAAGCGCTTCGCGCGCCATCAGCGTTTCAATGATCTTGGCCTTGTGCTTTTTTTCAAAAGCGCCGGCCTCGACCATCATGGTGACCATTTCTTCGATTATTTCTTTTTTGTTGGTGGCTTTAAGATCAGCGGAAACAGCGTCAGAACACAAGAAATCAAGGATCTTCATAACGGGGGAATCCCTCTCCTGGTAAGCCTCGCCTAAAAGCGAGAGCTGTCAATTTCAAGAAAGCGGCGGAAGGGGCTCGAACCCTCGACATCGACCTTGGCAAGGTCGCATTCTAGCCAACTGAATTACCGCCGCATTTTTTCAAAAAAGCCGAACAAAATTGCGTTTATTCTAACATGCGCTCCAAAGATGTCAATAGATGACCCTTGCTTATTTCTTTGTTGCGCCGCATCAACACAAAAGTTTCATGGGCGGGAGAGGACTTGAACCTCCATCCCTTACAGGACCAGATCCTAAGTCTGGCGCGTCTGCCAGTTTCGCCACCCGCCCGAATCCGCTTCGGCAAAAAATATAGTGACCCACCCGCGACTCGAACGCGGCACGCCAGCCTTAAAAGGGCTGTGCTCTACCAGATGAGCTAGTGGGTCAAAATTTTAAAGAACTATAAAAACAAAGATCAACGGATCAATCAAAAATTCATTAATTCTTTACTCTTTTTCTCCAGGATCCCATCGACATCCTTGATGTACTTATCGGTCAGCTTCTGGATCTCATCCTGGGCTTTGAAATTATCATCCTCGGAGATCACATTGTCTTTCTTGAGCTTCAACATTCTTTCATTGGATTCGCGCCTGATCGAACGAAGCGAAACCCGACCTTTTTCAGCCATATCTTTCACGACTTTGGCCATCTCCCTGCGGCGCTCCTCTGACAGAGGCGGAACCACGAGCCGGACGATCTTGCCATCGCTCACAGGCGAAACCCCCAGCTTTGAATTGCGGATCGCTTTCTCGATCTCAACGATCGCCGACGCATCCCACGGCTGGATCAATAACGAACTGGCATCAGGAGACGAAACCGCCGCGACCTGTTTGATCGGGGTCGGCGTGCCGTAATAATCAATGTGCAGCTCTTCGACCAAAGACGGATGCGCGCGGCCCGTACGGACTTCGCCGAATTCGCGCAGCACAGACTCGATCGCTTTTTTCATCTTACCGTCAGTTTCCTGGATCGTTTCACGCAGTCCCATAATCCGCTCCTTTAGCTAACGATAGTCCCTATATTCTCACCCTCAACCGCCCGCCGGATATTGCCTTCCGTCATGAGATTGAATACCATGATCGGCAACTGGCTGTCCATGCACATACTGATCGCTGTTGCATCCATGACCTTCAGGTCACGGCTTAAAACGTCGAGGAACTTAAGTTTCTCATATTTCGTGGCTGTTTTATCGATCATGGGGTCGGCTGAATAAATACCATCGACTTTCGTCGCCTTCATGATCACATCCGCCTTGATCTCGCTCGCACGAAGCGCTGCGGCCGTATCCGTCGTAAAGAACGGATTCCCGGTCCCTGCCACAAAAATAATGGCACGGCGCTTTTCGAGATGCCGCACAGCCCTGCGGACAATATACGGCTCCGCGATCGCGCGCATCTCGATTGCTGTCATAACACGTGTTGCCACCCCTTCATGCTCCAGCGCATTCTGCAGAGCCAGGCCGTTCAGCACGGTTGCGAGCATCCCCATATAATCTGCCACAGAACGATCAAGGTCAAAACGCTTGGACCCAAGATTGCCGCGGAAAATATTTCCCCCGCCGACAACAATGGCCACCTGAACCCCCATATCGTGGACTTCCTTGATCTGCGCTGCAAACCCGGCACAGACATCGGCATCAATACCAAAGCCCTGCTTTCCCTGCAAAGCTTCGCCGCTCAATTTAAGAAGGATCCGCTTATAAACGGGTTTTCCTGCCACGCTCTACCTCTATATATTACTCGCCTATCTTATAACGCGCGAACCGGCCAATGAGGATATTTTCGCCCATCTTGGCCACAAGCTCATTCAATAAATCCTGGATCGTCTTGGACGGGTCCTTGACAAAAGGCTGTTCCAAAAGAACACTGGCCTTCATGAACGCATCCTGATCTTCTTCGGCCTTTAACACATCCGCCGGGACTTCGTCCTTCTTGATATACTTGGGAGACATGGCCGCAATATGCATCGCCACGTTCTTTGTAAAGGCTACAAAATCATCATTGCGCGCCACAAAGTCGGTTTCACAATTCACTTCAATAATGACACCGATCCTGTTGCCGTTATGAATATACGCATCGACACGCCCCTCAGTTGCCACGCGCGACGCCTTCTTAAGCGCCATCTGAAGCCCGCGCTCACGCAACAGCGCCTTGGCCTTCTGAAGATCGCCGCCCGCTTCGGCCAGCGCCTTCTTACAATCAATGATACCGCAATTCGTTTGCTCTCTTAATTCCTTGATCGCGTCCAAAGACATACTTATTTCTCCCTCTCGACAGCCTTCTTCGCAGCCGCCGCTTTCTTCTTATTATCTACTTCTGCGGTTGTCGCAACAACCTCTTCATATACATCAAGCTCTTCGGAAAGGCTTTCCGCAATAACAGCCGGGACCGGGATATCTACCACTGGCTCAGGTAACGGGGCTTCGCCACGCTCTTTAGCCTTGTCGCTCCCGAGGTATTCACGGCGGCCTTCAATAATGCTGTCCGTCAATAGTGAGGCCAGAAGGCGGATAGACTTCACCGCATCATCGTTTGCCGGGATCGGATACGCAATAGGATCAGGATCGCTGTTCGTATCGATCATGGCAATGATCGGAATATTTAAACGCATGCACTCGCGCACCGCGTTCTCTTCTTTTTTAACGTCCACCAGAAATACCGCATCCGGCGACTGCGTCATTTCACGGATACCGCCGAGATCGCTTACCAAACGCTCACGCTCTTTATTCAACAGCGAAATTTCTTTCTTGGTCAGCTTGTCAAACGTCCCGTCTTTTTCCATGCGCTCAATGTCCTGGAGCTTGCGGATGGATTTCTTGACTGTTTCAAAATTAGTGAGAAGCCCGCCCATCCAGCGATTGGACACATGGAACATCCCGGAACGAATGGCTTCCTGCTGGACAACTTCCTGCGCCTGCTTCTTGGTGCCGATAAAAAGAAAACGCCCGCCCTTTGACGCGATCTCACGCGCAAAATCACGAGCCTTATCCAAACAATCTGCGGTCTTTTCGAGATCAATGATGTAAATGCCGCCGCGGTCGCCGAAAATGAATTTCTTCATTTTAGGGTTCCAGCGCCTGGTCTGGTGGCCAAAATGGACACCGGCCTCTAAAAGCTTCTTGATCAGTTCCGTCGTCATGATAACTCCTTTGTTGTGCGCCTGCCGTATCGACGTCAGAAGTGAAGACAGGGGCGATTGTCCCCGGCTTTGCGCCAGGCAGATCTAAAAGGCTATTTCACTTCATTCCACAGCCCTGAAGACCCATTAATAAAACTTCTTCAAAAGTCCGGATAGTATATCTGATAAGTTTTTAAAATGCAACAGGGAATTTTTCAGATCCTGACCTTGAACACCAGTTTTCTAACCATGGCCTTTCCTGATGGAGGATGACAACAGGGGCGATGGGCTTCTCCGGGAAAGAACATAACGAATGAACCCTGTGGAACAAGTATATCGGAAATCCCCTTCGATGCCGCAAAGAAACGGCAATCTGCGGCGGCATCATACGCTGTCAGCGGCGCAAGCCCCTCCGGATCCGCCACCTGCATGATCTCCGCCCCCTGCAGGACAACCTGAATATCCGCATACACCTGATGCGCCTCAAACTTCCCCTCGCCGGGAGACCTTGTTTCATACGCCGATGAGCGGACAAAAAGTTCCCGGCCCAGGATCTCGAACTCCCGCGGCGCCGGAGTTTGAACATCGTATGTTTCCAAAAAAGCCACTACTGCCGCCACTCTTAACAATCCGTAACGCCCTATATTAGAGATCTGATCAAAGATCATGCCGCCCCCTCTTCTGTTGCCCGGCGTTCTGTCATGTCCTCACCAAGGCTCATCGTCCCGCACACTCGGCCTTCCAGATCCTTAAGAATACTGTTGTTCCAGCGCACTTTCCGTCGCCCGCCCTGCCGGGTCAGAATAACATTTTCCGTATGGGCCGGCATCGTCCCTTTTTCGATCAAGTCCTCAAAAACACGCCGCGTGCCATTATCCGGGGGGATAAACATGCTAAACCAATCCTGGCCTTTTACTTGCTCGAACGTCCATCCAGTATGGGACAAAAAATGATTGTTGCAAAAGAGAATGTTCCCCTGCACATCCAGCATCACGCCCAAAAGATGGACATTCTCGATAATATCCTTAAAACGGCGCTCAGATTCCAGGAGGGCTTTCTCCTGCTCTTTTCTCGCCGAGATATCCACACTGATACCGATATATCCGCCAGGCCTGCCGGCCTCATCGAATAGCGGTGTCGCAAGCCCCATGACCCACACAGGCTTTCGGGACAGCGGCTGACAACGATACTCCTCTTCCCACTTGCCCTGGGTCTCAACCATTTTGCCCCAGCTTGCACTCACCCTTTCAACATCTAAAGGATGAACGCCCGTTTTCCACCCCTCACCCATAGCCTCTTTCGCCTGAAGGCCGGTCATTTCCTGCCAGCGGTCATTCACATACTGATATCTTCCAAAAGAATCTGCCCGGTAAACCCCGACAGGCGCCAATGCTGTCAATTTCCGGAACATCTCCTCGCTCTGGCGGAGCGTATCCTCTGCTAGGCGACGTTCGCGACTTTCCAGGGCCAGCGCAACAGTATCCGCAACAGAAGCCATGAACTCCTGCTCATCCATGGCCCAGGTCCTTTTGGGGCCCACATGATCCGCAGACAACACCCCGGCCAACCGCCCCTCCCGAAGGAGCGGGACCGCGATCATGGACGTTATCTCCTGATGTAGAAAATAACCGCCCATGAATTCCATGACCCTCGGATCGGCATAGACATCATGAGCTGCGATATTCCGGCTCTGCTCGATCTCGGAAAAAAACGTCGGATACTGAAGTACCGGCAGAAGCGCCCCGTTTTCATGCACCCGTAAACGATGAATATATCGGTCTTCACAAACAAGCGCCGAGCGTTCCTGGTTAAAAAACCAGACAGTCACCCGATCAACCTCAAGCGTTTTAGCGGCAATTTCTGTTACTTGAGAAAGAAAATCCCTAAAATCAGAACTCCCCACACGAGATAATTGCATCAGCGCATCCTGCTGACGGAACATGCGCCCGGTCCGACGCTTGTATTCAAGATCACGGCCCCCGTGCTCTGTCATATCCTGAAAAACAAGCACAGCGCCCGCAACCCTTCCATTCTCAAGAATTGGCGTACATACATATTCAACTGGCAACGCCGTGCGGTTTTTACGCCAGAACACCTCGTCCATACAACGGACCGTCTCGCTCCTGTACAGTGTGGCAAGGATGGCGCAGTCTTCCTCCGCATAGCGTTCTCCGCTCGAACGGGTATGATGCCACAACGCGTGGCTTTTCTGCCCAAGCATTTCCGTTTCTGTATAACCGAGCATATCCAGCGCCGCTTTATTAACAAATGTATGCACACCATTCTCGTCGAGCCTGAGAATGCCCGCCCCTGCGGCATTCAACACGCACTCGTAGCGCCGATTTAACACCGCAAGCTCTTCATGGGCCGCTGTTTGTCGCGCTATTTCCTTCTCCAGGCGCTGACGCATAACAGACATGCGCCGCATCACCAGCGAGAGGACAGCCAACAGGCAAACAAGCAGGATAACGGCTCCCGCGGCCATAAAAAACCCCCTTCGTTCACTTTAAATCAACAGATCCCCTGCGCTCCAGACGGGCTCGCAGAGGCGCATAATTCTTTGCTGATGAAAGAATATAATATTCTTTCAGCTTCCACGGCCGGGGCTCTCCTTCAAAAAGCGACGCATCCAGACGATCCAGCACTTTTCCCTCTAAAGACCGAAGCTCAAGCCCTGCCTGCCGAAAGATCGGCCAGGCGCCGGCAAAATCCCATAAATGCACACTCGACAAAGACCCGCAGCCTCGGCCGATAGCCGGCCATGCGAATTCCACAACCGCAGACGCAAAAACCATGATCCGGCAGTCTTTGGAGCTCCATATAAACTTTTCTATTAATTCATCGGATGTAATAAACACGGAACGGCTGGAAATTATTTCTTCGACGGGAACGATCTTCGTCTTGCGCTCCTCTGAAGAGAATGCCTTTGTCACAAAGAACGCCTCGGTGCCGTCAGAATAAAAAAGCTCCTTCAACGACGGAAAATAAACAACCCCCATCCAGGGCTTTAGATCCCTGATCAGCCCGATCGAAATGCCGTAATGCGGCATGCGATTGGCGTATGCCCGAGTGCCATCGATCGGATCAACCGACCAAATGAACGGCGTCCTCTCCAGAAGCCCCTGGTCCAGGTACTCCCCACGGCGAGGATCTTCTTCATCGATCAATATGTGCCGGCCCGTCTTAAGCAATAGCGCGAGGCGCTCATGCGCGAGCGCCGACACCGCACGGTCTGATTTTGTAATCACGGAATCGTCGGCTTTCAACTGCGGGCAGCTTTCATCTATTAATTGAAGCGCTATGGCCCCGCCATCGCGGGCAATATTCAACATGATTGACAGGAAATCATCCACCGGACACATCCTAGAATTTTGAATACTTCGCTATTAATTTAGCTTCAGCCACGATATGCCCTTCCATCGCTTGTTCAACCTGGGCGCGAAGGGCCCCTTCGGGAAGGTCAAGC